>NZ_CASEGO010000054.1 GCF_949287625.1 uncultured Brachyspira sp.
AATTATTGTTATTTAATTTTATATACTTCTGAAAGAATATTATTTTTTTTATCATTATATACACAATGATACATGATAGTACTTTATCAAATATATTTGCAATCAGTCTAGCTATGAATGAGGCCTCAGTAACATTTAATCTCCCTTCAATCATTGATTTTATGAAACCGTCTATAGTTCCTCCGCTTAATCCTTCTGTTAATACTACAGATATAGGTACTCCTATTGATACTGACATTATACCTATAATAATACCAGTTACAACAGCAGATAATAGGCTGAATTTAAACTTTCTTGCTATAAGTCCTGTTATTAAACCTATCAATGCATTTATGATAGTGAAATATAAATGAGAATAGCTCAAAAATAATGATAATAATAGATTAGTTAAAATACCTACTATTGCTCCGTATATAGGACCAAGTATTGCAGCAGTCAGTATTGTACCTGCCGAATCTAAAAATAAGAATGGTATATTAAAAAATAAAACTATAAATGTTAAAGAGAAATTAATCGCCATGCTTATAAATACAATTATTAAACTGTATTTTAAATTATCTTTCATACTAATTTACCAATATTAAAAGCTTTAGCATATGTAAAATATATAAAAATAAAATTTATTTTCAATAACTTTTTATTAATTATCTTTATTAATTCTAAAAAAATAAACCTTTTTATTGCTATTGTAACCAATAAACATGATACTATTTTATCTATAAAAGCAGCTGATAATGTTCCTATAGTTGTTGATACTACAAGGCTTTTTCCGCTATTAATCAATGCCTTAATATAAGTATCTACTGTACCAGTACTTACTCCATTAGCAAGCACTATAGAAATGGGGGAAGATATTATTCCAGAAACTGCTGCTATAATAATACCGCTTATAAAAGATACTGATATTTTTGTAAAATCATATTTTTTAGCTATTAATCCGGACATTAATCCTATTATAGCATTTACAATGGCAAAATGAAGATTTATATAATCTATGGTTATGGATGTAATAATATTTGTTATTATACCTACAAGAGCTCCGTATATAGGACCAAGTATAACAGCAGTAAGTATTGTGCCTATAGAATCCATAAAAAGAAAAGGAATTTTTAATAATAATACTAAAAATGTCAAAGCAAAATTAGCTATTATTCCAATAAATATGATTAATATATTGTATTTTAATCTATTCTCCATTTTGTTCAAATCCCGCTATTATAATTTTTTGATTATTCTAAAATACTATATAAGATATTGTCTGCTATAATAACCTAAAACAAATTTATTTTCAATATGATAAATGGTATTATTTTATTTATGATATTTTTTATAAAAAAACCCTAGTAAATTTTAAACTTACTAGGGTTATATTATTAATATAAAATATTGTTTTTTAATTATTATTTAGCAGTATAAGCAACCATAGTCATCCAAGATAATGGTTTGTTATAGTGAGGCAAGAAGAAGAAGTCAGATAATGCAAACTGATCAACAGTCATACCATTTTGTATAGCAAGAGAGAATGCATGTATAGCTTCAGCATGATTATGATTAGAAGCAATTTGAGCACCTACCATACGTCTAGTATCTTCTTCGTATATAACTTTTACTAATACATCTTCATAAGAAGGCATAAATTCAGGTCTTTCAGCATCTTTAAAGAAGTTAGATTTAACTTTTAATCCTTTTTTCTTAGCAGTTTCTTCAGACCAACCAGTAGAAGCCATATTGTATCCGAATACGCAGATAGCATTAGAACCTTGAGTACCGCAGTATTCAACATGTTTTCCTAAAGCATTGTTAGCAGCAACAATACCCATTCTTACAGCATTAGTAGCTAAAGCGATGTACTCTTCTTTTCCAGAAGCTCTTGAATATACAGCAGCACAGTCTCCTATAGCAAATACATTAGGATCTTTTGTAGTTTTCATAGTAGTGTCTACTTTTATAGCACCATTAGGTAAAGTTTCTAAATAATCCTTATAAAGTTCGCTATTAGGTCTGAAACCAACAGACATAACTACCATATCTACATCATAAGAACCTTTGTCAGTAACAACTTTTTTAACTCTGTCATCACCTTCAAATTTCTTAACAGTTTCACCTAAATGCATTTCTATACCAGCTTCTTTGATTCTTTTTTCAGCTTCATCAGTAATTTCTTTGTCAAAATAGTTAGCCATAACTCTAGGCATAGCTTCCATTAAGATAACTTCTTTACCATGGTTTTTGAATGCTTCTATAAGTTCTACACCTATGTAGCCAGCACCAACTACCATAACTTTTTTTACTTCTGGTTTAGCTATTTCATCAATAATTTCCTGACCTTGTTGGAATAGTTTAGAGAAGAAAATACCTTTTTTAAGTCCGTATTCAGTACCTTCCTGCATTAAACCTTCTATAGGAGGAGTTACAGGCCAAGAACCAGCAGCAAGAATAAGTTTATCATAATTATCATCAAACTCTTTACCTGTTTTTAATTCTTTTACATGTAATTTTTTGTTAGCCCAGTCTATTTTTGTTACATCATGTCCCATGTAAACATCAATGCCTTCAGCTTTTAAACTTTCAGGACTAGCATAGAATAAACCTTTAGGGTCTTTTACCACACCTCCAACCCAAAGTGCGATACCGCAGGCTAAGAAAGATATATTATCATTTCTATCATAAGTTACAACTTGACAATTAGGATCTGTAGCTTTTAATGTTTTTGCTGCCCAAGTACCAGCATGGTTACAGCCTATTACAATAACTTTCATAATAATTTAACCCCTTATATAAAAATATTTTTATTATCAATTTAAGCATTATTATAGTACAAAATAAATACTTAGTCAAGGTATATTGTGTTTATAATGAAGTTTTTTTGATGTTTTTTACGCTAATTTTATATAATAATTTCACTAATTACAGAATTTTTTATCAAAATTCTATATAAAGTAACGATAAATAGGTTCATATATTACTTAATTAATGTTTTTTTGGCACTATAATACTTTATGTAGATATATTTTGTAAATTATTTTTAGTATTTTGTAATAAAATTATTTCTTTTTGTTACAAAATATAACTAATATTTTAAAAATAAAAAAATATTATACATATAAGATATTTATATGATATAATTATTGATATTTATACTTTTTATGCTATATTTGTAATTATCAATTTTAATTATGGACTTTAATTTATGGTTAGATTTAACGAATATTTTCTTATGGAAGAAAAAGATGTGCTGCTTTATGTTAAAAACAAATTAAAATATTTCAAGCCTGATGATAATATAACCTGTAAAGAGATAGGAGATGGAAATATTAATTATGTCTATAGAATAAGTAACGGCAAAGATTCCATCATATTAAAACAGGCAGGAGTTCATACTAGAAGCAATTCTTCTGGAAGGATACTTGATATCAATAGAAATGCCAGAGAGGCACAGGTTTTATCATATTACGGAGATATACTTCCAGACTTAGCACCTAAAATAATATGTATAGATAAAGTAATGAATTTGTTCGTTATGGAGGATTTGAAGAATTATACAGTTCTTAGAGATTCCTTGATTAAAGGGCAGATATATCATCATTTGCAGGAGCAGATAACTGATTTTATTGTTGAAACTACTTTATCTACTGCTGATTTTTTTGCCAATGCTTTTACTAAAAAGGAAAATGTTGCTAAATATATTAATAAAGAACTTTGTAAAATAAGTGAAGAGCTTGTTTTTAGAGAGCCTTTTTTCAATTTGCTTAATGAAAATTCTTTTTCAGAATCACTAAATAAATTTGTTGAAGAGAAGTTATATAAGAATAAAACTTTACAGTTTGAGGCGGCTAAATTAAAATATGAGTTTATGAATAATGCTCAGGCTTTGATACATGGTGATTTGCATACAGGGTCTATATTTGTTAATGATGATTATATAAAGGTTATGGACTGCGAATTTGCTTTTTACGGACCTATAGGATATGATTTGGGTACTATAATAGCTAATTTTATATTTGCTTATGTTTATCATTTGAATGTTACTAATGATAAGAATTATACTTCATTTCTTTTTGTTGTCATAGATGATATTATAAGACTTTTCAAAAATAAATTTATAACAAAATTTATACATGAAACCAATGATATTTCTGTAAAAAACAATGAAGATTTTATAGAGTTTTATTTGCTTGAAGTATTAAAAACTGCTTTTGGTATATGCGGACTTGAAATATTAAGAAGAACTACAGGATGTGCTAAGGTAAAGGAAATAGAATCTGTAAATGATAAGGAAACTAGAAGAAATATAGAATATATACTTCTTAATATAGGTATTGAATGTATTATGTATAGAGATAAATTGGCTGAAGAAGAGAAATTCATGAAATTTATAGATAATATAATTCAAAAAATAGATTTTGATAATATTTAAAAAATTTAAATAAGTTATTTTGGAGATACTTTTATGTCTGATGAACTTAATAAACTTAATAGAATAGATAAAGAACTTGCCTTTATGCTTCAGTTTGAAAATATTGCTTGGTATGATGACGGATGTGTAAAGATATTAGACAGAAGAGTTTATCCGAATAAAGTACATTTTGCTGAATGTAAAACTCATAAAGAAGTATCAAAAGCTATAGCCGATATGGTAACTCAAAGTGCAGGTCCTTATCTTGCTGTAGCTATGGGTATGGCATTAGCAGGATATGAGTCAAAACATTTGCAAGGTAATGACAGAATAGATTTTTTAACTCATGCCTGCAATACTTTGGCTAATTCAAGACCTACAACAAGCGGAAGAATGATGTCTATAACAAAATCATGTTTAGAAGCTGGTACTGAGGCTATAAAATCAGGCAAAGATCCGATAGAGGCTATGTTTAATAGGGGAATAGAACTTTCTACAAAAAGATATTCTAAAATAAAAAAAATAGCAGAAAATCTTGTATCAATGTTTCCAGATAAAGGTACTATACTTACTCAATGCTTCGGAGAATCTGTTGTAGGATTTATGATACAGGAGTTTCAGAAAAAGAATAAGGATATAAAAGTTGTATGTTCCGAAACAAGACCATATTTTCAAGGTGCAAGGCTTACAGCAACGGTTGCCTATGATCAGGGTGCTGATGTAACAGTTATAACTGACAATATGGTAGCATACACTATGCAGGAGAAGAAAATTGATGTATTTACTTCGGCTGCTGACTTAATATGTTTAAATGGGGCAGTAGTAAATAAAATAGGTACTTTTCAAATAGCAATAGTAGCTAAATATTTGGGTATTCCTTATTTTGTAACAGGAGCTCCAGATAAAGGCTATCATGGGTTTGAGGATATACATTTTGAGTTCAGAGATGAAAAACTTGTAACTGAGGCTATGGGGGTAAAAACCTCCAAAGAGGGAGTTAAAGGGTTTTATCCTGCTTTTGATTATACTCCGCCTCATTTAGTTAGTGCTGTTGTAACAGATTTAGGTATTTACAGTCCTTATGATGTGTTTAAATATTATATAGGCAATGATGAAGGTGAGTATTAATTTTTATTATTAATTTCAGTTTTGAAAAAAGTCTTATATATACCTAAACAGATATAGTTTATCAAATTTTAATTATTTATAGATTTAGTGATAACTTATAAATAGTATAAAGTATTATTAGTTATTAACAAAATAAGTTTAAAATGTATTATAATAACTATATTTTAGTTAAAAAATGCAGTCCTTCGTGACAGAGGGCTGTGCTTTTAGGGCAAAGCCACTAAAAACAATAAAATTAAAAATCTGAAAATTGACAAACTTAAAAATTTTCAGTATATAATTTTTTTATTATTAAATCTTAAAAAAGGGCTTGAAAATAATTTTTCAAGCCCTTTAATAAATTTTTTATTAATGTTTATTAATTTACTTTTATTGATATAGTTTTTGTTTCAACTCTTTTATTTGATATAGTTATTTTTATTTCGCCTTTTTTACTATTAGATTTAACCCAGAAAGAATAATAACCGCCCTCAAGTACTGGGTTGTCATTTCCTATAAGCTCTCCTTCACCTTCAACATTGATTTTTATGGCTTCATTTATATAAGGAAGTCTGTTTCCTAAAGCATCAGCAGCTTTTACAGTAATTCTAGTTGCGTCCCAAGAAGAACCTTCACTTATAGAATTAATTTCATAGTCATCAGCTTTTACTTCAAGCTCTTTGAAAGTAGGATTTTTTAAATAGCTTTTTTCTATAACAGGTTTTGAATCTATATACCCTACAATTTTTATATCAGCCCAATCCATATCACTTACACCCGGTATATTAACAGGCATATTTACAATTACAGGAGCATGTTTCAAACCCTGATATTTTCCTGATGCTGGATATTCTTTTACTATTAAATCATTTTCATGATATATTTCTATATAGTCGCAGTTTGTAGAGATCATTAAAGGAGAAATACCGCCTATAGATCTTTCACCTCTTGCATATACTGTTATAGGTTCTAATATTATTTTGTAGTCTTTGCACATTTGCGATGAATAAGCACTTGCTGCCATTTTAGGATTTCTAAACATATCATAAACGCCATGATAACATATTCTGTCGCCTGAACCAAAGTTATAATGCGTATGATAGTCAAAAGCACACCAGCCAGTAGAACCTGCTAAATATTTATCTATAGCTACAGCATTAATAATTTCATAATGTCTTTTAGTATGTTCTATAGTTCTCTCTTCACAGTCCTGCATTTTTGTAGGGAACATATGTCCGTTATATTCTGTTATCATATAAGGAACATTTTTATCTAATCTTGTTATGCATTTTTGTGCTCTTATAGGATCAGCTTTACCGTCGTAATTAAAATCATTAACAGTATATACATCTTCTAAAAGTTCGCTTCCCACTATATATCTTACTCCGCCTGTTTGTCTTGTTTTATCTAATTTATGGGCAACTTCATTTGTTTCTTTATAGAAATTATGATTATCCTGACTTTCATTTATTCTTACGCCCCAAATTATTATAGAAGCATGATGAAAATCTCTTTCTATCATATCTTTTACATTTTCTACAGAAACTTTCTGCCAGTCTTTATCACCTATATGCTGCCAGCCCGGTATTTCTTCAAAAACCATTAATCCTATTTCATCGCATCTGTCTAAAAAGTGTCTTGAAGCAGGATAATGCGAAGAACGTACAACATTAAGTCCCATATCAAATTTTAATATATCAGCATCTTTTTTCTGTATTCTCTCTGGCATAGCATAACCAACATATGGGAAACTTTGATGTCTGTTTAAGCCTCTTAATTTTATTTTCTCCCCATTTAAATAGAAGCCGTCTTCTGTAAATTTAACATCTCTGAAACCTATTCTTACAGAAGCAGTATCTTCATTAGAAAGTGAAACTTCCAATTTATAAAGTCTAGGATTATTAATAGTCCATAGCTCTATTCTATCAGAATCTATATGTTCATTTATTTCAATATCTGTGAATAGTTCATTATTTTGTAATTGAATATCTTTTTTTATTTCGCATATATGATATTCTCTGTTGTAAAGATTAATAGAAATAGTTTCTTTTGCATTTGTTTTTTTGCTGTTTCTTATTCTTATTTTTCCAGTTATAGTTTGATTAGCAAGCCCAGTTATCATAATATTTTCCACTGAAATATCATCTGCTATTATTATCTGAACCTCTCTATATATACCGCCGTAGCAAAGATAATCTATTTCATTTCCAAAAGGAGGTATATCATCTCTTTCCAAACTGTCTAATTTCACAGCTATTATATTTTCCCCTTCTTTTAATGCATCAGTTATATCATATACAAAAGGTAAATATCCGCCTTTATGTTCTGAAAAACTTTTATTATTAACAAATACTTCAGCAGCAGCCATTGCCCCTTCAAAATTAATCAATATTCTTTTATTTTGAAATTTGGCTTTATCATAATTAAATATATTTTGATATCCAGTAATAAGCCAAGTATCTGATTCATCAAAATAATGTAATGGTATTTCGGCAACTGTATGAGGTAATGTTGCAATTTCCCCATTTAGTTTTTCTGTTTTTATACCATCATTCCATTCTTTAAAAAATTGCCAATTAGTATTAAAATTTATTATTTCTCTCATCTTAGTACATACTCCAAAATTTTTTATATGGCAAATATTTTATATTTAAAAAATAAAAAATCAATGAAACTTTTATAAAAATGTATTTTTAATAATTTTTTTTAATTAAACATTACTACATGCAGTGTTAAATAGTATGCAAACAATCACCATTCCGAATATGAAATAAGCAAAACAGATAAGCTGCTTTTGAAATTGCCTTAAATTTAATTATACTGTGCAAAGAACTAGGTTGTTATAAAGTATGTAAGCAATACTCTGTGTATTTATAAGCAAATCTGTGCAAATATACTGAAAATTATTAAGTTTGTCAATTTTTTTATTCAACTTTTTCCACCTTCGCTTGTCTACGGCACATAGAGTGGCGGGCTTCGCCAAAAGAACCTTATATCCTTGGCAAGCTCGGATACGCTTCGCGAAAGTGCAAGTGTAACAATAATACTAAATAGTACTAATTATGTTTTACATGTAGAATAAATTGTAAAATTTAGCCAGAAATATAGCCTTTTTGCTTCTTTGTGGCAACAAAAGAAGGTAAAGCCCCAGATATCAAAAAAAATATAATTTTATTTTTGACAAACTATATCTGTTTAGGTATATACTAAAAAAGAGAAGATATTATATATCTCCTCTTTTTTTCAATTTTTTGATTAAATTTAATTAAAAACAAAATACAAAAATTATTTCTCTAAATACGAATAATGAAATCTGTATTTAGCTAAAGGATCTAATTTATAGTCTTTAAGTTTTTTATCAACCATTAAAACATTAGACCTGTAATGTATAGGTATTATAGGCATATCATACATAAGTATAGCCTCAGCATCATGAAGAACTTTCATTCTCTCCTCTGGATTAACTATATATTTTGAGCTTTCTATAAGTTTGTCATATTCTGGATTATTGTATCCTGGATTGCTTGGAGCATAGCTTAAATATAGTTCAAGCATAGTCATAGGGTCATTATAATCACCTGTCCATCCGCTTAGAACCATTTGATAGCTTAAATCTCTAAAACTCTGAAGTATAA
The DNA here is from genome assembly GCF_949287625.1 of uncultured Brachyspira sp. Classification (GTDB taxonomy): domain Bacteria; phylum Spirochaetota; class Brachyspiria; order Brachyspirales; family Brachyspiraceae; genus Brachyspira. The sequence continues at coordinate 9,139 of NZ_CASEGO010000054.1, forward strand.
CAGACCATTCTCTAGGTACTATAACAGCATCAACTCCTATATTCTTCCACATTTGCTGTATAGCCTCTACCATAACAACATTTCCGTCATTAGCAACTAAAACTTCTATTACAGGATAATTTTCACCATTTGGGTATCCTGCTTCAGCCATTAATTTTTTAGCCTCTTCTATATTTTTTTGATAGTCATTTGTATCAACACTTATATAATCTCCTCCGTTTGCTCTGAACTCTCCTTCATAATCGCTTATTAGAGGAGGTACAAAAGCTCCTGCAGGTATTTGTCCGGACTTATTTACTGATTCTACTATATAGTTTCTATCTATAGCAAGTGCTAATGCTCTTCTTACTCTTGAATCGGTAAATGCTTCATTAGTGAGGTTTATTTCAAAGAATGTAGTACCATATGCCTGATTCATTACTATTAAACCCTCTTTTTGAAGATTTTCTATTTCCTGATTTGGTACTAGGGTAGAGAAATGTATTTGTCCGTTTCTTAAAGCAGCTAATGCTGTATTTTTATCGGCTACCATAGAAACAGTAATATTTTTAGCAACTAATTTATCTTTATCATAGTAGTTGGTATTAATTTCCATAACTATTTTATCATCTCTTACTCTTTCAGTCATTTTATAAGGACCATTTCCTATATAGCTTTCTGGTGTCTGAACCCAAGTATCACCATATTTTTCTATGATGTCTTTTCTCATAGGTACAAACATGTCAGCAAGTTCTAAAAAGTATGCAGTAGGATTTTCTAATGTTATCTCTAAAGTATAATCATCTATTTTTTTAATACCTAATTCCTCTGTATTTATTTCTCCCTTAGATATTTTTAAAGCATTTTTTATAGGGGCCATAAGAGAAGCATAAGGAGCTGCGGTTTTAGGGTCTACGAATCTTCTGTAGCTGTATACAAAATCATCGGCTGTTACAGATTTTCCGTCAGACCATTTAGCATTTGTTCTTAGATAAAATATATAACTAAGTCCGTCTTCGCTCATTTTATAGTCTTCTGCCATTCCTCCAACCAAATTGCCGTCTTTATCCTTTTTCATAAGCCCTTCAAAGAAATGTCTTATATAAACAGTACCAGCACTTGCAGTATTAAGATGCGGGTCTATAGTGGCAACTTCTCCTCCTAATGATATAACTATAGAATTATTTTCATTAGAAGAGGATTTTGAAGAACAAGATAATGCTATAAATGAAAGCATTATTATAATAAATATATTTTTTTTAATCATGAAATTATCCTCAAATTATAGTATGTTATCTATTTTAGTATAAAATAATAAAAACTACAAATTTTTTATAGAATAATTACTGTAAATAATAATGTATAAGAAATAAATTAATTAATCTGCTCCAAATAGCAGTAATTAAATCTATGCCTTCCTAAAGGATTTAGTACCAAATCTCTCAAATACGGATATACTATAAAAGAATCTGATCTATAATATAGAGGTATAATAGGCATTTCATCTAAAAGTATAGCCTCAGCCTCTCTCATATTTTTCATTCTTAAATTATTATCATATGACAATTTAGCTTCGGATATTAAACTGTCATATTTAGCATTTGAAAAACCAGAATGATTAACTCCTCCATAGCTTATCATAACATCAAGCATAGTTATAGGGTCATAATAATCACCAGTCCAGCCCATTCTAGCAATTTGATATTTTTTCTTTGTGAGAGCTAATAATGTAGCTGGAAACTCTTCTTCCTGTAAATCAGTATTGACATTTAAATTATCTTTCCACATTTTTTTAATAGCTTCTCCAACTTCATAAAATATTCCTGGAGATACTTTTAACTGCAAAGCAGGATAGTTTTCTCCATTAGGATATCCAGCCTGAGCCATTAATTCTTTAGCTTTTATAATATTTTTTTCGTAGCTATCTATATCTATGTAATTAGATGACTCATCTCTGAAAGAATATCTAATACCTTTTACAGCAGGCGGTACAAAAGCTCCGGCAGGAGTTTGAGAGCCTTTTATTATATTATTAACTATATATTTTCTATCTATAGCAAGTGATAATGCCTGTCTTACTAATTTATTTGTTAATGCTTCATTTGTTATATTCAATTCAAGATATATAGTTCCTATTGCATTATTTGGAACAATATATCCGCCATTTTTAAGATATTCTAACTCATCAGCAGGTGCTTCTAATGCTGAAAAATGTACTTGTCCGTTAGTAATTTGTTCAATAACATTTAGTACATCAGAATTTGAGACAAAGGTTATTTTCTTAGCTATTATTTCATTTTTATCATAGTAGTACGGATTTTCTTCAAACACTATTTTTTCATTTTCAATTATTTCTCTTAATTTGTATTGTCCATTACAGATATATGTTTCAGGTTTTAGAGTCCATTCATCTCCGTATTTTTCTATGATATCCTCTCTCAAAGGCATAAATATTCCAGTAGAAGCCAAAAAGTCTATGAAGTACATAGAAGGAGTCTCAAGTACTACTTTTAATGTATGATCATCTAAAGCTTCAGCAGCTAAATTTGTTATACTCATAAGTCCCATTCTTATATCTTTTGCATTTTTTATAATTTCCATCATGTATGAGTATGATGCATTAATATTAGGGTCTACAGCTCTTCTCCAACTGTATTGAAAATCATAAGCTGTTACTGGTTTTCCGTCAGACCATTTTGCATTTGTTCTTAAATGAAATATATATGTTAAACCGTCTTTTGATATATCCCAGCTTTCAGCCATTGCCGCTCTTATATTGTTATTAGGATCTGTTTTGGTTAATCCTTCAAAAGCATGTAAAATGTATGTACTAACTACCCCTATAGAGTTTAAGGTAGGATCTATTGTGGCGGGCTCACTTCCCATATTAATTATTATATCTCTGGTGGGGTCTATTTCCTCATTAAGATTATTGCAGGAAACGACTGCAATAATGATTAATAAATATAAAAAAATATTTTTCATTTTTTTACGGAACTCCGAAATAAAAAATTATTAATTATACATTTAGCTATTATATTAGATATTGGTATAAAGTCAATATTAATATATATTTTTTTGTGATTTAGTATAGTTGTAATTATTTTTTTGTAATATATTTATATTATATAATTTCACAAAAAAGTTCTTTTCTGTGTATGCTAAGTATGATTACTAAGTTTATAAAAAATATTGATTTGCCCTGTGTAAAAATACAAAAAAATATGTTCAATAATTAAAATTTAATTGACAATCAAATTTAAATTTACTATACTAGAGTTTATTAAAATAACTATTAAAAAATTAATTGGAGGTATTTCATGGATTTCAAAGCCTTATATAAACAAAAATTAACAACTGCTGATGAAGCGGTTAAAGTTATAAAATCTGGCGACTGGATTGATTACGGCTGGGTTACTGCTACAGTAATAGATTTGGATAAAGCTTTAGCAAAAAGATTGCCTGAATTAACAGATCTTAATATTAGAGGCGGTATATTAATGTGGGAGCCTGAAATTTTTAAGATAGAGAATCCTGAAAAACATATCACTTGGAATTCATGGCATATGTCAGGTTTAGAAAGAAAAGCAGTTGATAAAGGTTTTTGTTTCTATGATCCTATTCGTTATTCAGAAATGCCTAGATACTATAGAGAATTACCAAGAGGAATAGATGTAGCAATGTTCCAAGTATCAGAAATGGATGAAAACGGCTATTTCAATTTCGGACCTAACTCTTCACATATGCAAGCTATGTTAGAAAGAGCTAAATGCGTAATAGTAGAAGTAAATAAAAATATGCCAAGATGTTTAGGTGCTGCTAATATAGGAGGAGAGGCTGTTCATATTAATCAGGTAGATATGATAGTAGAAGGAAGCAACACTCCTATAAAAGAAATGCCAGCAGGCGGAGCTACAGAAGTAGATAAAACAGTAGCTAGACTTATAGTAGAAGAAATACCTAACGGTGCTTGTTTACAATTAGGTATAGGAGGTATGCCTAATGCTGTGGGTTCATTAATAGCTGAATCTGATTTGAAAGATTTAGGTGTTCATACAGAAATGTATGTTGATGCTTTCGTTGATATATCTTTGGCAGGAAAAATCACTGGTTCTAAAAAGAATATAGACAGAGGCAGACAAACTTATGCATTCGGTGCTGGTACTAAGAAATTGTATGATTATATACATAATAATCCTGAATGTTTATCAGCTCCAGTAGATTATACTAATGATGTAAGAGTAATTTCTTCTATAGACAACTTTATGTCAATAAACAATGCTGTAGAAATAGATTTATTCGGACAAGTAAGTGCTGAATCAACAGGATTCAAACATATAAGCGGTGCAGGCGGACAATTAGACTTCGTATTAGGAGCTTATTTATCTAAAGGCGGTAAGAGCTTTATATGTTTATCTTCAACAGTAACAGGAAAAGACGGACAATTAAAATCAAGAATAGTTCCAAGTTTTGCTAATGGTACAGTAGTTACAGATACTAGAGCTAATACTCATTATGTAGTAACAGAGTATGGTAAAGTAAACTTAAAAGGTTTAACTACTTGGCAAAGAGCTGAGGCTTTAATCTCTATAGCACACCCAGATTTGAGAGATGGATTAATAAAAGAAGCAGAAAAAGCAAAAATTTGGAGAAAAAGCAATAAATAAATTTGAATATTGATTATCATTTTTATATACTATTATTAAATAATATTGTTAAAGGAGAAGCAAATGTTTAAAACAACAGAAAAGCATGAAGAACTTCGTGCTAAAATCAGAGCATGGGCTGAAGAAGTTGTAACTCCAATAGCTCATGAGCACGATCAGACAGGTAAATTCCCAACAGAAGCTGTAAAACAATTAGGTAAAGGCGGATTAGATATAATGGGTTTGCCTTTTGAAAAGAAATACGGCGGAGCAGAATTTGATAATATTGCTTATGCTATAGCTGTAGAAGAACTTTCAAGAGTAGATGGCAGTATGGGTGTAATTTTATCAGCTCATTGTTCTTTAGGTAGTTATCCTATCTATGCTTTTGGTACTGAAGAACAAAAGAAAAAATATTTAGTTCCTCTTGCTGAAGGTAAAAGATTAGGTGCTTTCGGTTTAACTGAGCCTGAAGCTGGATCTGATGCTGGCGGTACTGAAACTACTGCTGAATTAAAAGGTGATCACTATATATTAAATGGTGAGAAAATATTCATAACTAACTCTATAGAAGCTGAAACTTATGTAGTATTTGCTGTTACTACTCCTGGTATCGGAACTAAAGGTATCAGTGCTTTTATAGTTGAAAGAGGTTGGGAAGGTTTTGAATTTGGTGAAAAATACGACAAATTAGGAATTCGTGCTTCTGCTACAGCTCAGTTACTTTTCGACAATGTTAAAGTTCCTAAAGAAAACTTGCTTGGTAAAGAAGGACAAGGATTCAAAATCGCTATGCAGACTCTTGACGGCGGTCGTATTGGTATTGCTGCTCAAGCATTAGGTATCGCTCAAGGTGCTTATGAAGCTGCTGTTGCTTATTCTAAAGAAAGAATACAGTTTGGTCGTCCTATCGCTCAACAACAAGCTATCGCTTTCAAACTTGCTGATATGGCTACTAAATTACGTGCTGCTAGACTTCTTATCTACAGTGCTGCTGCTATGAAAGACAGACATGAGCCTTATGGTACTGAATCTGCTATGGCTAAATTATATGCTTCTGAAATAGGTTTGGAAGTTGTTAACCAAGCACTTCAAATCCATGGCGGTAATGGATATATTAAAGGTGCTTATATAGTAGAAAGAGCTTATCGTGATGCTAAGATCTGTACTATTTACGAAGGTACAAGCGAAATTCAAAAAGTTGTTATTTCTGCTTCTATACTTGGTAAAATGCCTAAATCTCCTGTTGCTGTTGCTGGTCCTATGGCTAAAAAAGGTCCTATCACTGGTGAAAGAAGAAATATCATCTTCAAAGATGGTTCAGCTCAAGAAAAAGTTGATGCTTTGGTAGCTGCACTCAAAAAAGATGGAATTGATTTCTCTGTTGGTATAGATATTAATACTCCTATAGTTGATGCTGAAAGAGTAGTAAGTGCTGGTAAAGGTATCGGTGCTAAAGAAAATATGAAACTTGTTGAGGACTTAGCTAAAGCTGCTGGTGCTGCTATAGGTTGTTCTCGCCCTGTTGCTGAAGAATTGAAATACTTACCTATCATCAGATATGTTGGTATGTCAGGTCAGAAATTCAATGGTAACTTATATATAGCTTGCGGTATTTCAGGTGCTAACCAACACTTGAAAGGTATCAAAAATGCTTCTATCATCGTAGCTATCAATGTTAAAGGTTCTGCTAAAATATTCAAAAATGCTGACTATGGTATCGTTGGAGATGTTAAAGAAATACTTCCATTGTTAACTAAAGCTCTTGATACTGGTGCTAAGAAACCTGCTGAAGTACCATATAAGAAAATGAAGAAAATTACTCCTAAGAAAACAATCGAAATACCTAAAATCTATGTATGCAGCGGTTGCGGTTATGAGTATAATCCATTCATTGGTGACCCAGAAGCAGAAATAGCTCCAGGTACAGACTTTACAGCTCTTCCAGAAGAATGGGTATGTCCTGAATGTAGTGAAGAAAAAGCTAACTTCATTAAGGCTTAAAATATAAACTTAATTATTAATAATTTTTTTGAGGAGGAAAATAATGCATTGCGTTAGAAAAGTTACTGAAGATTTATATTGGGTTGGAGCGAATGAACACCGCTTGGCTCTATTTGAAAATGTACACCCTTTAACTAAAGGTGTTTCTTATAACTCTTATGTTCTTTTAGATGAAAAAACAGTTCTTTTTGATACAGTTGACTGGGCTGTTTGCAGACAATTCTTAGATAACTTAGAATATGTTTTAAACGGCAAAAAACTTGACTATATGGTTATCAACCATATGGAACCAGACCATGCTGCTTCTATAGACGAAGTTTTAATAAGACACCCTGAAACTAAAGTTATTGCTACTGAAAAAGCATTCATGTTTATGGATCAGTTCGGATTTACTATTCCAGATGATAAAAAAATACAAGTAAAAGAAGGCGATACTCAAAAATTTGGTAAACACGAAATACTTTTCGTTGCTGCTCAAATGGTACACTGGCCTGAAGCTATGGTTAGCTTTGATACTACTAATGGCGTATTATTCTCTGCTGATGCTTTCGGTTCTTTCATCGCTTTAGACGGAAGATTATTCAATGACGAAGTTAATTTCGACAGAGATTGGTTAGATGAGGCTAGAAGATATTATACTAACATCGTTGGTAAATATGGTCCTCATGTACAAAACTTACTTAAAAAAGCTGGCGGAATTATTGATAAAATTAAAATGTTCTGTCCTTTACATGGACCTATTTGGAGAAACAATCTAGGTTATATCCTTGATAAATACAACAAATGGAGCACTTATGAGCCTGAAGAAAAAGGTGTATTAATCGTATATGCTTCTATGTATGGTAATACTGAAAATATGGTTGGCGTTTTAGCTTGTAAATTAGCTGAAAAAGGTATTACAAACATCGTTATGCATGATGTATCAAGCACTGATGTTTCTTACTTGATTTCTGATACTTTCAAATTGAGCCATGTTGTATTAGCTTCTGTTACTTATAACCTAAATATTTATCCGCCTATGCATAACTATTTAGATGATATGAGAGCTCTTAATGTTCAAAAACGTAAATTTGCTATCATTGAAAATGGTTCTTGGGCTCCTAAATCTGGTGCTTTAATGCAAGAATTCATTGAAAATAATTTGAAACAATGTGAGATTTTAGATGCTCAAGTTTCTATTACTTCTTCTATGAAATCTACTAACGTTGGAGAAATGGACGCTTTAGTTGATGCTATAGCTGAATCTATGAAAAAATAATATTATAACATATTATTGAATAAAGGCCGATTCATGTTTTTATACTTGGATCGGCTTTTTTATATAAATGATTTTTGAATTTTGACGAAAATAATAGACAGTAAATATTGAGTAAAGTATATAAATATGATAATAAGGAAATAGTTTTTTATGGTAAGTATTAAAAGACAAAGACAGATTAAATTATTTTTTATATTATCTATTATATTAATCATAATAATGATTTTATTTTTTGTACTCGGATATTTTCCTTATGGACTTCATAAAAAAGATATGGCTGATGTGAAAATACCAAAAGATAGTATCGCTTATGTAAGTCTTAAAAGTCTTGATAAAAGTATACTGAAATTTTCTGATTCCATATATGCATATAGAATATCTCATGATGAATCTATGTATGATTTTTCTATTTTGCTTAGAAAGGCAGATGCATTCGCTGATAGATTAAGAACTAATGATAATTTTTTGGTTAAAATGGCTTCTAAACCTATATTAAAAAGAAATTCTGCTTTGCTTTTTTGGGGTTATAATGAAAATTTAGATAATTCTGAAATTTTTTATTTATTTGATATAGGAAGATTAAATTCTTTTATATTTAAATCTTTTTTTAATTCTGAAAATTTAACTATAGATAATATTACTTATGAAGTGAAAAAAATTAATTATAATGGAAGCAGAATATATGCTTTAGATAATGGAAGTCCTTATTTCTTTTTTAGTTTTTATAAAGGTATTTTAATAGCTGCTAAAAATTATAATCATATTAAGAAATTTATAGACTTTTTAAACTCAAAACCTTCTGATTTAGAGGATATAGCTTTACTAAACAGAGTAAAAAGTGATTATAATGCCGATATTTCTTTTTATATTAATAAGAATCTATTTGATTACAATAAATGCGAAGGTTCTCTTTTATTTGCTCCTTTGAAATATTTTGAGAATGTTTATACTATATACGGAAATATTAAACTTAATGATGATAATGGTCTTTGCGACATTTTTGCTGATTATGAGTACGGAGGTTCTGACAGATATTCTCTTTACGGATTAAATGGAAATATAGACATACAGAATTATCTCTCTAAAGACAGCACTATCATGTATTTTGGACTTAAATCATATTTGGCTGGTCTTTATCCTATAATATATAATGATTTGAAACTTAAACATGATAATGAGCTTTCTTCTGAAATATTTAATCTATTTACAAAGATGAATGATGTATATTCATTTGGAAGTATAATTAATGATCTTTATGGAGAAATGGCTGTTGCTTATATAGAATCTAAAAGATCTGAACTTATTTATCCTGTCATTATATTTAATATAGAAAATGATAATTCTCTTTTGCCTAAATTAGAAATAGCACTTTTAAATAAATATCCTACTCTTAATAAAGGCGAAAGAAGTTATAATAATAATTTTATATATTCTTATGATTTGAATAATGGTTCTAATGTGCTTTATTATACATTTGTAGGCAGCATATATTTTGCAAGCGAAGATGAAAAGGCAATAGAAACAGTAATTGATAACAGCTACTCTTCAGATACTTTGGAAGCATATATAAAATCTCAAACTTCCAAAGATATGAATGCTGATTATATATTTACAATACAGCTTTCTAAATCTCAGGATATATTAAGAAATTTTGATATACCTCTTAGAACTTGGAGCTATCCTAATAGTATTATAGTGGGTTCTACTATAGGCTCAAATTATACTCATATTAATATTGACTTTAAGGCTAATTTTAATAGCGTAACTAAATAGTTATTATCATTATTAATAGTTGATAAATATAATTATTCATATATAATAGTCATTATTTTGGGAGAGAAATTTATTTTATGTCTATAATTGATAAACTTTCTTTAGTAGAAAATACATACGAAGATATAGTGCAGAAACTTAATGATGCAAATATAAAAGATAATAGAGTTATTCAGGATTTGATGAAAAAAAAATCTGAGATAGAAGATATTGTTGAAGAGTACAGAAAATTAAAAGCAGTATTAAAAGAAATAGATGAATCAAATGAGATGATTAATAATCCAGAAACTGATAAAGACCTTAAAGAGATGGCATTAGCAGAGATAGAAGAACTTAATCAAAAAAAAGAAGATATAATAAACTCTCTTAGACTTCTTCTTCTTCCAAAAGATAAAAATGACGGAAAAAATATAATAATAGAAATAAGAGTGGGTACTGGAGGAGATGAATCGGCTTTATTTGTTGGTGATTTGTTTAGAATGTACAGCCGTTTTATAGAGAGAGCTAACTTAAAAATGGAGATAATAGATACAAGTCCTACAGAATTAGGAGGCTATAAAGAGGTTATATTCTCTGTTTCTGGAAAAAATGCATACAGAGCATTAAAATTTGAAAGCGGTACGCATAGGGTGCAGAGAATACCTGCTACAGAATCTGGAGGACGTATTCATACATCAGCTTCTACTGTTGCTGTTATGCCTGAGGCTATGGAAAGTGATGTTGTTATTAAAGATGAAGATATAAGAGTTGATATATTCCGTTCAAGCGGTCCTGGAGGGCAGTCTGTTAATACTACTGACAGTGCTGTTAGGATTACACATTTGCCTACAGGATTGGTAGTTCAGTGTCAGGACGAAAAGAGCCAGCATAAAAATAAGGCTAAGGCTTTAAAGGTACTTCGTGCTAGGATATATGAAAAAGAAGAAGCTGAGAGAAAGGCTAAAGAGGCAAAGGAGAGAAGAGAACAGATTGGATCTGGTGATAGGAGCGAGAGGATAAGAACTTACAACTTCCCTCAAAACAGAGTTACTGACCATAGGATAAATCTTACTCTTTATAAATTAGATAGATTTATGGACGGTGAGATAACTGAAATAACAGATGCATTATTTAAAAAAGAGCAGGAAGATATGCTTGCCTCATATTCTGATTAGTATTTTTTTATTGTTGACGGATTATTTATGAAAGACGTAGAAAACATATTCGGCGAAGAAAAAATTATTCATAATATATATAATGAAGATCCTATCATTGCCTATATAAAAAGTTTTGATGATGTTTTATACTGCGATTATTCTTATGGAAATGATACTGATTATTTTATGGGGTTATTTGCTTATCATAAAGATAATAAATATGTTTTTGGAGAGTTCGGCTCATTTAAAGAGAATAGAGATGAATTAAAACTCGTAGTGAGTGATTATCCAGAAATTATAACTATAGATAATTATGAACTTACTAATGATAAGTTTATAGATTTACTTAATTTATATAATATTTCTATGTGTCAAATGCATTCTTTACTTGGGGAAAGTAAAATAAAAAATATAAAATCAAATGCTTTAAAAAGAATAACATTAAATGAATATAAAGAAATTTTCCCGCATAGATATATAAATAACAGAATAAAAATGTATGGTAAAGATAAATATGAAAGAGTTGCTATACATAATATATTAGCCGATTTAGCATACAGATGCCCTTATTGCGGAGCTACTTCTCTTTTAAAAATAATAGATAATAAAACTAATAATTTTAAAGATGTGCTTATAAATGAACTTTATGATGAACATATGGAGGATAGTTTATATGTATGCCGTATTTGCAATTTGATAAGCAGAACTCCTAATGGCATTATGGATTATATTTAATAATTTAAAGAGGTTATAAAAAATGAGTTTTTTAATATTGATTGATAAGTCTTTTGATAATGAGTATTCTAAAGAGTTTGAAAGTATTTTTTATAATAAAGCTGAAATTTTAAAAAACAATTTGAATTGTGATATTAAATATATAGAAAATAATAATCTTGACGATATAGAGAATTATTTGAATAATATATATAAAGAAAGTGAGAATTATGATAATATAATTTATATACCAAGTGATATGCCTCTTTTTAATATTGAAGAGACTATTAAACTTACAAAAATTCATGAGGAAAATATAGCCTATTTCAGTTATGGAGAGAATTATCCTTCAGGTATTGTTCCTTTTATAATAAGAAGAACTGCTTTTGAGAAATTATTTAATATTATAAAAACAAAAGATATAAAACCTTCTGAAAATGCTGTAAGTAATATAGTATTTGTTGATCCTAATTTTTTTGAAATAGAGATACTTATATCCGAATATGATATGAGATATTACAGACTTTATCTTTTTGCTGATAGTAAAAGAAATGCTGTACTTATAAAAAGACTTATCAATAATGAAAGCTATAAAGAAATGGCTGATTTGATAAAAAATAATCCAAGCATAAGAAGAACTTTACCTTCATATATAGAAATAGATATTAATAACAGACAAAATGTTTTAAACAGATATTTATTGAAAAATCAAACTATAAAAACAGAACTTAACAAAGAAGAGAAAAATATAACTTTAGAAGAGTTTAAAATTATTTATAATAAAATATTGAGTTTCTGCGGTGATTTTCATATGTCTTTAGGAAGTTATTATGAGCCTCTTTTAAATAGCGAAGTATTTGATATATTGGACTTTGCTTTGCAAAATAAAAATGTTAATATATATTTAGAGACTAATGCTTTGCTTCTTGACAGTGAAAAAGCTAAAAGATTAATAAATATGCAGGCAGAAAATGCTAATTTACATGTTATTATTCATTTAGATACTATAGATGAAAATGTTTATAATAAAATATATGAAAGCGGTGATATAAAAACTATTATGTCAAATATAGATTATTACTTGCTTAGAGAACCTAAAAATACTTATATGCAGATAGTAAAGCAGAAAGATAATTTTGATTATTTGGCATCATATTACAAATATTTTGATAAATATAAAATAGATATCATAATGCAGAAATATTATACTTACAGAGGTATTATAGATGATAATAGAGTAGGGGATATGGCACCTCTTATTAATACTGGCTGCTGGCATTTAGCACGTGATTTATTTATAGATTCTTACGGAGATGTTTATATTTGCAGATTTGATATCAATAAAGAAAAGAAAATATCTTCCATATATGATGCTTCTTTAGAGGGTATATGGAGTTCACTAGATAAATATTATGCTTTAAAAGATTTGGATTTTTGCAATAAATGCGATGAATGGTATTTATATAACTTTTAATTGATAATTATGGAACATATAGTAGTAAGATATTTAGAGTTTGTTTTAGCCTGTTATGTTGTTAGGTTTTTATCTATAAGGCTTGTATTAGAGTTTCAGTTTGTTAAGAAATTTTATTATATGAGAGAAATACTTCCGGGTGTGCGTAATTGGAATAACAGACTTAAACTTATTTATTATTTTGAGCTTTTTTCTTTTATTCAAAGTTTATTTGCAGCATTATTTTTTATGATGTTTTTTGAGTTTGTACCTTTAAAAGATCATATAAAACTAATTGTTGGATTTTTAATGTACTCATCTCTTATAATAGCAGATAAGGCAAGATTTTCTATTATACATACAAATTATCCTTATTCACTTTTTATAATGGATACGGCTATATTTTTATTTATTAGCCTTCTGCAGTTTATAGTGATGGCATTTATGAATGCTACTTTATAAAATAGGATTATAGATAAAAAACTATTTTATTATTTTTAATATACTGGAACGATTTCATTTTGTCAATTGATGTACATTATATAGAATTATCAACTTTTTTGCCGTGACTTCGCCAAAGTTTTTGCCAACACCATACCTAACGGTACTTCCTTCGGTCGCATGTGGACTTCGTCGGCACGCATAGTGGGCACGACTGTGAAGCCCCACAAATATCAAAATTTAAAAAATTTATTTTTTGATAAACTATAGTTGTTTAGGTATATACTGAAAATTTTTAAGTTTGTCAATTTTTTATTCAACTTTTTTTAAGTTTGTCAATTTTTTATTCAACTTTTTCCCGCCGCAAAAAGTTGCAAAAAATGCAATTACTAGAACTTTATATTTTAAAGATATGTATTAAATGTATGGTAATACCTGAAATTTTGGCTAAAAATGAAGTCTTTTCGCCTTCCTATGGTACGCAGAGCGAGGCGTACAGCGTATGGTTCTTTGTGTCAAACCTGCCTACGGCACACAGAGCGGGCACGACTGTGAAGCCCTGCAAATATCAAAATTTAAAAAATTTATTTTTTGACAAACTATAGTTGTTTAGGTATATATTAATTTTGCTCTATTGTGATAGAAGCCCCTATATCCATAGAATGAGTTTTGCCTTTATAGCTAGCTTTTTCTGATATTATAGAATTATCCATAAAAGCATTTGATATACTAACATCTTCAAATATGATACAGTTTTTTAATATAGAGTTTTCTATCTTTGAGTTTTTTCCTATATGCACATAAGGTCCTATTACAGAGTTTTCTATTTTTACATCTTTGTCTATAAATACAGGAGGTATTATAGCAGAGTCTTTTATTCCTTTACTTAATATTTCATGTTTTATGATAGTTTTATTAGTTTCTATCATAGTAGATTTTTCACCGCAGTCATACCAGCCGTCTAATTTAAAAGTTTTAAATATGATGCCTTCTTTTATCATATGTTCTAATGCATCTGTAAGCTGATATTCATTTTTAGTTTTTATGTCATTGTTTATTATATATTCTATGGCAGAAAATAATTCTTTAGAGTTTACTATATTGTACATTCCAGTAAGGGCTAAATTACTTATAGGTTCTTTAGGTTTTTCTACTAATTTGGTTATAATTCCATTATCATCTAATATGGCAACTCCAAATCTGCTTGGATTATCCACTTCGCATACCCCTAAAGCATTTTCATTTTTGCTTACTATATTTGATAAATTTAATTTAAATATAGTATCTCCTAAAATTATAAATATTTTATCATCATCTTTTATATATTCTTTTGTAAGGTAAATAGCATGAGCTAATCCCTTATATTCCTTTTGCTCTACAAATGTTAATTTTATATTTTTGTATTTATTTGTTAAGTATTCAATCATCTGATCTTTTAAATATCCAATTATAAAGATTACTTCTTCTAAATTATCTATAGAAGAAATCTCAGTCATAATAAAATCTATAATAGTAGAACCTGCTATAGGAAGTATTGGTTTTGGTTTTGTAATAGTGTGAGGTCTTAATCTTGTACCTTCACCTGCAGCTGGTATAATAACTTTCAATTTTCAATCCTTAAAAAAAATCTTTTATATATATAATAATATATATAAAAGATTTAATAAAATCAATATAAATTGTTATTTATTTTATTAAATTAACTAATAAAGCATTAGCTAATTCTTCATTAGAGCCTGTTAAGTATTTAACTAATTCTAAAGCAAAAAATACAGTAGTAGCAGGACCTTTAGAAGTAATAACATTATCATTGCATACAACAATATCTTTTTCTACATATTCTCCGCCTTTAACAGCACTTTCACAGCTAGGATAGCAAGTATATTTTCCTTTTATAACTCCAGCCTCGCCAAGTACTATAGGAGAAGCACATATTGCAGCCACTAATTTTTTATCTTCATACATTGTTCTGATTTTTTCAATAACTCTCATATATGCTTTAAGATTGTTCATTCCATCATATCCTCCTGCAAGTGCTATAGCATCAAAATCATAATTCATAATTTTTTCTAAAGAAGCATCAGCTTTTATAACTATATTATGAGCTCCTTTTACTTCCAAATTGTCAGTTAATGATGCTGTAATAACTTCTAATCCGCCTCTTCTTAAAACATCAATTATTGTTACTGCTTCTACTTCTTCAACGCCTTCAGCTAATGGTACTAAAACTTTTTTTGACATAATCATATGCTCCTTTTATTATAATATATTAGTAATATGATAATATTATATTACTAATATTGCAAGTAATTAACTATTTTTAATTTTATTTAATGCTTTTTCATATCCTAAATCTGCAGATTTTTGTAAGAATTTATTAGATTTTAGTAAATATTTTTCTTTTATACCTTCATCTTTTTCATGCTTAGATAGTATATTATAAAGTTTATATAAATCATAATAGGCTATATAGTCTTCATTATTAAACTCTAATGTAAGTTTTAAATATTTAATTGCCTTTTTATATTTTTTCTTTTTTCTATAAGCTGCAGACATTAAATAGTAAGCATCAGAATATGCTTGATTTTTCATAATAGCTTTTTCTAAATCTTCAATAGCCTTATCATATTCATTTTTATACAAATAAGCTTCAGCTCTGTAATAGTAAGCATCACTGTCATGAGGATATATTTCTATAGATTTATTATAAGTTTCTATAGCTTTTTCATAATTTTCTATTTCATAATAAACTCTTGCTAAATTATGATATGCATCTAAATTATTACCGTCAAGTTCTATAACTTTTATTAAATCATTAATTGCTTCATCATATTTTTTATTTTGTATATTGTTTAAAGCACTATAAAAATATTTATTTTTTTCATCAATCATTATAAATAGTCCTATTTTTAATATAATTATTTTTTATTTATTATTATATAATAAAAACTATAATATTGAAATTGTTAAAAACAAGACTTATTTATTTAATTCTTTTATCAATTTAGAAGCCTCTTCAAATCTTTTTCTAATTTCTTTCCAATTTTTCTCTTCCATTAATTTTCTAGGACAAAGCCAAGATCCTCCGCAGGCGAATACATTCTTGTTTTCAAGGTATTCTTTTACATTATCAATGCTCACTCCCCCTAAAGGCATAAATTTAACACCAGTATGCTGATAAACAGGAGCTATATTTTTTATCCAATTAATGCCTCCGAATAAACCAGCATGGAAAAATTTTATATATTTATGCCCATAAGCTAAACATTGTTCAAGCTCAGAAGGCGTTGCAGCACCTGGTATATAATGATAATTCTTAGTTTTAGCATATTCAAGCATTACAGGCTGAAAACCAGGGCTTATTATTATATTAGTACCCAAATCAAGTATTTTATCAACTTGTTCTGTACTTAAAACAGTAGCAGCCGCCCTTGGAAGAGTAGGGTAGTCTTTTGCTAATATTTCTAAAGCCTTATATCCATATTCTGTTCTCAGTGTCAATTCTATAGAAGGCAGAAACTCCAAACAAAGCTCAGCTATATTTCTTATCTCTTCCTCATTTTCTACAACCACTACAGGTATAATTTTATTTTGTATATATTTTTCGAACATAAAAACTCCGTAAAAAATAATAGTTTATTTTAATTTATCATGTTTAGCTATTAAAGTAAATATTATTAGAATATATACTGGAACAATTTTATTTTCTCAATTGGTGCACATTATACAAAATTATCAACTTTTTTGCCGCACACGCCACAGGCGGGCTTCATCGGCACGCTTCGCGAAAAATGCAATTACTAGAACTTTATATTTTATATATACGTATTAAATGTAGTGTATATCCCTAAATTTAGGCTACACCTTGCCACAGGCACGCAGAGCGAGGCGTACAGCGTATGGTTCTTTTATACCACGCCATACCTAACGGTACTTCCTTCGGTCGCAGGCGGACAGGCGTCATAAAAGAACTTGGGTCTGTTGCAAAGCTCCAGATATTAAAAACAAAATATAACTTCATTTTTGACAAACTATAGTTGTTTAGGTATATACTAAAAATTCTTAAGTTTGTCAACCGCGAGCTCTCCCTCATCTTCGTTCGGGACGCTTCGCGGGCACCTTCCCGCACGGTATTGTTTATTCTTATCAAATGTCAATGATACGTGCAGCTGATTACCTATTATTATACAAAATAAGTTAACTATTATACATCTAAAACATATTTTATTTATTAATAAAAATATATTATGTTACAAATAAATTATAATTACATTTATAAACAACTAAAATTTTACAGATCATATTTGTTTAGGTATATACTAAAAATTTTTAAGTTTGTCAATTTTTTTATTAAACTTTTGGTAAAGCCCACTGCACACCATACTTAACAGTGCTTCCTTCGGTTGCAAAATAAGTGAGGTATGTATCAGACTTGCAAAATTAGTTTTTAAACTAGTCTAATATAAATAATTATAAAAAATAAGAGAGTTTAAATATTAAAAATACTTAAACTCTCCTAATAGATAATATTTTTGTTTTTTATTATATATTTTCTTTTAACAAACTTATTATTTCTTCTTTGCTTAGTACCTTTCCATATGAAAGCACTTTATCATCTAATACTAAAGCAGGGGTTGACATTACACTGTAAGAAGCTATTTCAGACATATCCTCTACATACTGAACTATCAAATCTAGTTCAGCTTCTTCGATAGCGGCTATTACATTTCCTTCTAATTTTTGACAGTTAGAACATCCCGTTCCAAGTATTTTAACTCTGGCTTCTATTGGGGACTCTTTATTTGTTTCCTCTTCACCGAAGAGATTGATGGCAGGTCTTCAGGCGCAGCTTCCGCCGAAAAAAAGATCTTTTAATGACATATGTTTCTCCTTTATATATTAAAAATTATTCGCTTAAAGGCTCTTGTCAGAGGCTCATAATTTTTAATTTGTTTTATATATTAAAAATTATTCGCTTAAAGGCTCTTGTCAGAGGCTCATAATTTTTATAGTTTTTCTTTTAAAATATTTATTATTGTTTCTTTACTTAGTACCTCCCCATATGATACAAGTTCATCATTAACAACAAGTGCAGGCAAAGTCATAACTCCGTAATATGACATACTTCCCTTACTGTCTGTAAATTTTATAGATAAATCCAAATCCAAATCTAATATAGCATTTCTAAGATTGCTAAGCATATTTAATGCATCATTATCATTACCGCCTAATAATAATATTTTTTCTATTTCTCTTTCCTCATCTTCTAGAGGATCAGGTAAACAGCCTCAGCCGAATTCTATATTTTTTTTAATCATAATTTTATTGAATACCCTTTTATTCATAATTTCTAAATACATAATATAGGTATATTGAAATAATTGCAAATTTAAAATTAAAAAAATAATATAAAAAAGACTTAGATACAATTATATATCTAAGCCTTAAATACAATTAAGAAGTATGCTTATTTATTTTACTTTATCTTTTAATAAAGCGATGATTTCATCTTTAGTAAGCACTTTTCCATATGATAATACTTTTTCATCAAGCACCAAAGCAGGAGTTGACATTACACCATAAGAGGCTATTTGTGCCATATCCTGTACATGTCCTACACTTAAATCAATGCCCATTTCTTTTACAGCATCTAAAGCATTTTTTTCAAGTTTTTGGCAGTTTGAACAGCCGCTTCCCAATATTTTAATTCTGGCATTTGATGATTCTCCGCTGCATGAACCTCCGCAGCAGCAATTTTTTTCTGATGACATAGTTTTATCTCCTTTTTTGTTTTATTTTATTATTATATATTATTTATACAAATAGAAAATAAAAATTATTAAATAAATATCCAATAATTATTATTCCTAAAGTTACTATCCCTGCAAAAAGAACAAGAAGCTGTATTTTTACTACCTTTTTTATCATAATAATTGATGGAAGTGATAAAGCAGTAACTGCCATCATAAATGATAAAATAGTTCCTATTCCAGCACCTTTATAAAATAAACTTTCAGCTACTGGAAGAGTACCGAATATATCTGCATACATCGGTATGCCCACTAAAGTTGCTAAAGGAACAGAATACCAATTATTTTTTCCTAGTACCGCATTTATCCATGCTTCTGGTATAACATTATGTATAAAAGCTCCTATTCCAACCCCTATAAAAATATATAAATAAACTTTTTTTATAGTCTGCATCACCTGATCTTTTGAGTATATAATTCTATCTTTTTTTGTCATAGATTGTATTTCTACATCTGCATTTGATTTTATATTTTTAACAAAATCTTCTAAGTATCTTTCCATTTTTAGTTTTCCTAATAATGTACCTCCTGCAACAGCAAGTACAAGCCCTACAATAACATAGGCGATAGCTATTTTCATTCCGAACACACTTGATAAAAGTATTAAAGAGGCTAAATCTACAAGAGGCGAAGATATTAAAAAAGAAAATGTCATAGAAATAGGTATTCCTGCAGAAGTAAATCCTATAAATAAAGGTATTGAAGAGCATGAACAAAATGGAGTAACTGTCCCAAAAAGTGCTGCTAATATATTTGCTGATATTCCATTAAATCTGCTTAATATTTTTTTGGTTCTCTCTGGAGGAAAGTAGCTTTGAATATATGATATACAAAATATTAGTACAGATAAAAGTACAAATATTTTTATCACATCATAAATAAAAAACTGTATTACTCCTTTCATTGTTTCTGATAGTGCAAAATTATTTAATATATTACCTATCAATGTATTTAGCCATTTCATTGATATAATTTGATCCTGTATAAAAACAAATATTGATTTTATAACTGACATTTTATAACTCCTAATTTTATTTTTTTAAATTAACTTATAAATTTTTATATTAAAAGTATTTAGAATAATAACATTTACCATTTATAGATAAAACGCTGCATATTGATATTATGTTTTGCATTATTACCGTCTTTTATTAATTTTTAAATTTATTTTTTGTTGCATTTGCTATTTTCACAAGTGTAAGCATTACAGGTACTTCTACCAAAACCCCTACAATAGTAGCAAGAGCAGCTCCAGAATTAACTCCGAATGATGATACAGCCACAGCAACGGCAAGCTCAAAGAAATTGGAAGCTCCTATCATAGCAGCAGGAGATGCTATATTATGCGGAAGTTTTAATAAATAAGCTGCAATATAAGCTATGAAAAATATTAAAAAAGTTTGTAATATCAAAGGTATTGCTATTAGAATTATATGTAAAGGATTTGATAATATAATGTTTCCCTGAAAGCTGAATAATAATATTAATGTTAATAATAATCCTATTACAGTTATGTTATCAAATTTATGTACAAAAATATTATTGAAATACTCTGTTCCTTTTTTAGTGCATACATAAACCCTTGTAGCAATGCCTGCTATTAGCGGTATAAGTACAAATAATACCACAGATAAAAATAGTGTATCCCAAGGAACTGTAACATTTGATATGCCTAGTAAAAATTTTACTATAGGAACAAATGCTATGAGTATTATTAAATCATTAGTTGCTACCTGAACAACAGTATATGATGGATTTCCTTTTGTTAAAGCACTCCATACAAATACCATTGCAGTACAAGGAGCGGCTCCTAAAAGTACGGCACCTGTCAAATATTCTTTTGCTAAATCTTTAGGTATTATATTATTTAATATAGTATAGAAAAATAAAGATGATATAAAAAACATAGTAAAAGGTTTTATAAGCCAATTTACAACCCAAGTTAAAAAAATACCGTTTGGATTTTTAGTAACGTTTTTTATGCTTTGAAAATCTACACTCATCATCATAGGGTATATCATAAGCTATATTAATACTGCTATTGGTATGGAAACATTTGCATATTCAAATTTATTTAATGTGTTTGGTATTATTGGTAAAAATTTTGATATTAATACTCCTATAATCATACATATAAATACCCACAATGTTAAATATTTCTGAAAAAAACTTATATTTTCTTTTTTTTCACTATCCATTATTTTATCCTTAAAAATTTATTTTTCGCATTTACATTTTGCTGTGCTTTCAGCATTCTTATCTGATACTATAGTTGTATAGTAGCTTAATAATTTTTCTGCATTTTTTATTCCTTCTTCATTAAAACTATAGTAAGTCCATTTGCCTTCTTTTCTTCCTACTACAATATTTGAATCGCAAAGTATCTTCATATGATGTGATAATGTAGACTGTACTATATGTAATTCTTCCAAAAGTTTGCATGCACATATTTCCCCATCTTTAATCATTTCCAATATTTTTAATCTATTCTCATCGCATAGGGCTTTGAATACTATTGAATTACTCTTATAATCCTGCATTTAATCTCCTGTTATTATTTTTTCATTTTATAAACATATCGAAATATATCGATATATAGTATAGCAAACATATCGATAATTGTCAATGTGTTTTCTTTATTTTTTATTATTTTATTGAAAAAATGAGATATAATGATATAATTTACTATTACTATATAAAATATGGAGTTTTATAATATGCAGGCTAAAAATTTTGGAAACGGTTACCTTTTGTATGAATTAAAAAATAAAAATGACATGATATTAAAACTAACAGATATAGGTGCTTCTATAACTGGAGTATTTTTTAAGGATAAGAATGGAAATGAAGTACAGGTATCATTTGGAAGTGATGATTATTCATTTTACTTAAAGCCTCATGATTATATAGGGGCTTCTGTCGGAAGGGTAGCTAATAGAACTATAAATGCAGAGTTTACTCTTGACGGACAAACATATAAATTAGCAAAAAATGATAATAATAAACATCATTTGCACGGCGGTATAGAAGGCATTTCATTTAAGAAATTTGATTCTAAAGTATTGGGTAGTAATTCTGTATCATTTACATATTTTTCAAAAAATGGAGAGGAAGGATATCCTGCCAATGTTAATATTGAAATAATATATACTTTAACAGATGATAATGAAATATTAATGAATTATTTGGCAAGTACTGATGCTCCTACGCCTTTGAACTTAACTAATCATGCATATTGGAATCTTAATGGAGAAGGCACTATATATGAACATAATTTATTTATAGATTCTTTGTTTTACCTTCCAGTAAATGAAGAATGCATATCAAGCGGGGAAATATTAAAGACAGAAAACACTCCTTTTGATTTTACTAAAACAAAAAGAATAGGTGCTGATATAGAAAAAGCAAATGGCTATGATAATTGTTTTATTTTTAATGAAAAAAATATATTATCATATACAAATGATAGCAGCAATTTTAATAAATTAAGAGCTTCATGCTATAGTGAAAAAACAGGTATTTGTTTAGAACTTTATACTACAAAGCCCGCTATGCATTTTTATTCTGGAAATATGCTTGATAACAGAGAGGTGAGAAATACTGTTTTAAATAAACATAATGCTTTTTGTTTTGAGACGGAGTTTTTACCTGCTGCTATGAACTTTCCTCATTTTCCTAGCATAATATTTGATTCTAATAAAAATTATAATCATAAAACTATATATAAATTAGTATTAAAATAAAAAAATAAAAATATTTTCGGGACTATTTATGAATGACAAAAAATCAATTATAATAGAACATTACATTGAAAGGGTAAAAGATTTTAATATACCAGAATATCAAGTTTTGGATTGGGAATCACAAGATGCTCAGGAGGCTAGGTTCAAAACTTTGCTTGAGCATTTTGATATAAGAGGTTCTGTTTTGCTTGATGTAGGCTGCGGACTTGGGCATTTGGCTGAGTATATAGATAAAAAAAATATTGATACATATTATATTGGTATAGATATAATGCCAGAGATGATTGAAAGGGCAAAAAAGAAAGTTTTTAAAAATATTAATCCTCAGTTTATGACTATTGATTTTTTTAAGACTTCTAATATTGAAGATGATTTTGATTATATATATTCTTCTGGGATATTTAATCTTAATCTTGGAAACAATGAGGAGTTTTTGAAAAATGCTTTAAAGAATTTTTTGATTGCTGCTAGAAAAGGCGTATGTTTTAATTTGCTTGATATTTCATGCAAAGAAAAATATGGAGATAAATATTATTACTATAAAAAAGATGAAGTATTTAATATGGTTTGCACTATAGTAAAAGATTTGGATTTAAAATGCAAGATAAAAATATCTGATGAGTATTTATCAAATGATTTTTCTGTGTTTATAGATATGCTTTAAAAAGAACAGTATTTTATGGTTTAAATAAACTAAAAATTTTTAAGTTTGTCAATTTTTTTATTCGATTTTTGGAGAAGCCCGCCGCACACCATACCTAACGGTACTTCCTTCGGTTGCGTCCAATGGGAGGCACTTAGTATGCAAAGTGGTTTTGTAATGGCAAAACCAAAATTATTAAAATTATAAATACTAATTTTAAATTATTATATAATAATATTACTATACACAAAATTGCAGCAGATCTAATAAAAAATAAGCACTATGATAATATTTCTTTCTTTCTTATCATAGTGCTTTTTTGTTTATAATTTTTATAAATTATTTTGTATATTTTTCATCGGCTTTATATTCTGTATGCAAGAAATGATGAGCTCTCTCTCCAAGAGGTTTTCCAAGAAAATCATCATAAAGTTTTTTAAGATTTTCATTTTCATGAGAGCATCTATGTTTAACAACCTTTTTATCTTCATCATACAAGCCTTTAGCTCTATCAGTCCTAGTTTGATTTGTAGTTCCATAAGGCTGACCGCCTCCTCCTACACATCCGCCCTGACAAGCCATAACTTCTATAAAGTTGTAAGGAGGGTTTTCACCTTTTTGTTTGGCTTCTCTCATCTCCTGCATTACAGGATCAACATTATGAAGTCCATTAACAACGGCTATTTTTACATCTTTATCAAGTACTTTAACAGTAGCTCTTTTAACGCCTTCAAGACCTCTAACCTCTTCAAAATCAACATTATCAAGATTAGTACCAGATATAATATTATAAGCAGTTCTTAAAGCAGCCTCCATAACTCCTCCAGTAGCACCGAATATAGTACCAGCTCCAGAGTATTCGCCTAATATACTATCAGCTTCTTCAGGCTCTATTCCAGCTACATCTATACCATAGTGTTTTATCATTCTTGCAAACTCTCTTGTAGTAAGCACCACATCAACATCTTTATATCCGCTTGAATACATAGTTTCATTTTTTCTTATTTCATTTTTCTTAGCAGTACAAGGCATTATAGATACATTAAAAATAGTAAATGGGTCTACATTTGCTTTTTCAGAATAATATGTTTTGGTCATAGGTGCTAACATCATATGAGGAGATTTAGCACTTGAAACATTATCAAGCAAGTCCGGATAATATTCTTCTGCATATTTTACCCAAGCAGGACAGCATGAGGTAGTCATAGCAGATGTACCGTTACTTTCTGTGAACCTTTTAACAAATTCATGAGCTTCTTCCATAATAGTTAAATCGGCTCCGAAATTGGTATCGAATATAGCATTAAATCCCATCAAACGCATAGCGGCATATATTTTTCCAGTAATATTTTCACCAGCCTTAAGTCCGAAATATTCTCCTAAAGCAACCCTTACAGAAGGAGCCATTTGAACTGTAACATAAGTATTAGGATCATCTATAGCAGCTTCAACTTCTTTAGTTTGGTCTTTTTCATATATTGCAGCTACAGGGCAGTGAGCAGCACATTGTCCGCAGTCTACACAAGGCGAATCTTTTAATGAAACAGCACTAGGAGCAAAATAAGTATCAAATCCTCTATTAACAAAACCCAAAGCATGAACTCTCTGCATTTCCTGACAAACTACAACACATCTTCCGCACTTAATACATTTTTCAGGATTAAGTACAATGCTTCCTGCAGATTCATCTCTAGGGTGATTTTGTTTTATATTATCATATTTGGAGTTTCTAACCCCAAAGTCAGCAGCAGCAGTTTGAAGTTCGCATTCACCGTTTCTTATACAGTTTAAACAATCATTAGGGTGAGCGGATAATACCAATTCAAGTACGCCTTTTCTTACAGTATTAATTTCTGCATCATGTGTGATAATATCCATTCCTTCTTCTACAATCATAGAACATGATCTTACATACTTGTTTCCCTGATTTGCCAATTTTACAACACATATTCCGCATGCTGAAGTAGGCGGTATATCAGGGTGATAGCATAATGAAGGAATTTTTATTCCCAATTTTTTAGCAGCCTTTAATATAGTAAGACCTTCTTCTACTTCTATTTGTTTTCCGTTTATTTTTATTTTAACCATAATTTTTATACTCCTTCAATTTACTCTCATTAATTCTTTTTAGGAACAGGCGGAGTAAATATGCCAGCTCTATATTCTTCTTCAAAATGCTTAAGTGTAGACATTACTGGATTAGCTGCAGTAGAACCTAATGCACATAATGAAGCCTTTCTCATAGTTAAAGCAATATCTTTTAATTTTTGTATATCATCTTCTTTGGCTCTTTTTTTAGTGAACTTTTCTAATATTTTAAGCATCTGCATTCCTCCAACTCTGCAAGGTACGCATTTTCCGCAGCTTTCATCAACACAGAAACCAAGATAGAATTTGGCAAAATCAACCATATTGCTGTCTTCATCAATTACAATCATACCGCCAGAACCCATCATAGAACCTAATTCTACTAAATTATCAAAATCTATATGTGTTCCGAATAATGATTCTGGGAGTATTCCTCCAGAAGGTCCTCCAGTCTGAACACCTTTAACAAACTTATCATTAGGTATTCCGCCGCCTATATCAAATACTATCTCTCTGATAGTAGTACCCATAGGAACCTCTACGAGTCCAGATACATTGACATTACCAGTCAAGGCAAATACTTTAGTTCCTTTAGAGTTTTCTGTACCGATAGAAGCAAACCAGTTTCCGCCGTTATTAATGATGGCTGTAACATTAGCAAATGTTTCTACGTTATTAATTACTGTAGGGTATTCAAACAAACCTTTTATAGCAGGGAAAGGAGGTCTTGGTCTTGGAGTTCCTCTGTTTCCTTCTATAGAGGCAAGAAGTGCTGTTTCTTCTCCGCATACAAAAGCACCAGCTCCAAGTCTTATATCCAAATCAAATGAGAAATTACTTCCTAGTATATTTTGACCTAATAATCCGTAATTGTAAGCCTGTTCTAATGCTATTTTTACTCTGTCTACAGCAAGTCCGTATTCTGCCCTTATATACAAATATCCTTTGCTTGCTCCTACAGTATATCCTGCTATAGTCATAGCTTCTATTACAGAATGAGGATCTCCTTCAAGTATACTTCTGTCCATATAAGCACCAGGGTCTCCTTCATCGGCATTACATACTATATATTTCTGCTCTGATTTTACGCCTTTAGTAAAGCTCCATTTCTTCCAAGTAGGAAATCCTGCTCCGCCGCGTCCTCTAAGTCCTGAAATCTGCATTTCCTTTAGAACTTCATCTGGAGTCATTTCAAATAATGCTTTAGATAATGCTTTATATCCGTCATTGCCTATATATTCATCTATATTTTCTGGGTCTATCATACCGCAGTTTTTTAATACTATTCTTCTTTGTTTTTGATAGAAGTTAATCTCTTTTGAAAAATCTCTATGTTCTCTTTGTTCTTTATAAAGTATTCTTAAAAGAAGTTCTCCTTTCATTATATGTTTTTCTATAATATCTTTTGCATGTGAAGGCTCTACATGCGTATAAAAAACTCTTCCCGGCATTATTTTTACAACAGGTCCCTGACTGCAAAAACCGAAACAGCCTGTTTTTACAACTAATACCTCATTTCCTATACCATTTTTTTCTGCATACTCTTTTAATAGTCTTACTATTTCATCGCTTTTATTGGACTCGCATGCAGTACCTCCGCATACAAGTATATGATATTTATGAGATTCAGATGATTCTGTACCTTTTCTTAAAGCTATTTCTTTAGCCTTGTTAATTCTATGTTCTTCTAGTTTTTTTCTATCTAATTTTTCTGTCATTTTTTTCTCCATTTATTAATCTTTTTTATCTTCTATAAACTTTGATATATCATCAACAACTACTCTTCCAGATACATCTCCGTTAAATGTAATAACTGGGGCCAAACCGCAGCAGCCTATACATCTAACTTCTTCTAACTTGTATTTCCTGTCTGCAGAATATTTTTGATCGCCTTTAAGATTTAATTTTCTTTTGATTTCTTCTACTAATTGTCCCCCTCCTTTTAAATAGCAGGCTGTACCCATACATACTGCTATATTATTTTCTGCAGGCGGTTCCATTGTAAAGTAGTTATAAAATGTAAGAATTTCATAGATTCTCGCTAAAGGAATATTTATTTGTTCGGATACATATTTAGCAACATTTCTAGGAACATAGCCGTAATGTTTTTGAATGCCATGGCAAATCATTATAAGATTACCCTCAGAATCTTTCCATTTTTCAACTAATGCTTTTATTTCATCAGCAATGGCTTCTTCGGTTAACAAAGATACATCTTCACTCATTATATTATACCTCCATTATACAATATAAATGTAATATAAAACTATACTTAAATAGTATAGGAAAAAATAATTTCAAATTCAATAAAATTATTTATTATATGATATTTTTTGGGGTTTTTAGTATATTAATTGTGTTTTTAGTATGAATTATTAACTGTTTTTTATTAAATACTATACTTATATGTTTTTTATAATTGTAATAATATTAAATAATAATATATTAATTATTTATATTGTACTAATGAGTATTTAGTACAGAAAATTATCTTTTTCCAGATGCATATTCTAAAGTATTTATATCCAAGATTTCTCTATGCGGCTTAAGTAAAGATTTTTCATATTGGCATTTCCACTGTACATTTTCAAATATGCTTTGTATAGTGTCGCCGCTTTTTATAATATCTCCCTTATCAAATATATAGGCTGCTATATTTAAAGCATGCGATATAACCTCATTTACATTTAAATCATGGAAATGATATTGTATGTCTGGAAGTCCTATAGCGTACATTCCTAAAGTATCAACTATGATATCATTAGAGTTTTGTACATTAAAAAGCCTTATATTAACACCTGAAAGCAAAAATCTAAATTCTTTAGGATAGTTATTATTGAGTATTTGTTCGGGTAGAAGAAGTTTTCCGCTTTGTTCATTATATACAGCTATGCATTTATCAAAAAGCTGTAATGATATATAAAGCCAATTATTTAGAAGTGCTGCTCTCTCTTTATAATCAAGACCAGCTGCCAAAAAATCACTAAGCATTATTTCGTAATTGCAGTTTTTTATTAATTCTTTTGGATCTTTTATATCCCACATTTGACTGTAATAATAATCGCTTATTGAAGTATAATCGAATTCCATAGCACTAGGCATCAATATTTGTGCTGGAACTTCTTTATCATCTTTGTATTTTACTTTCAAATCATTTATTGCTATACTGTAAATACCATTATCAGATGATACAACATCAATATCTTCATAATATTTTCTTATTTTTTGTTTTACAAGTTCTATATTAGGAAGAGTAGGTTTTTCTTCAAATAAAAGTTTATAAAAATACACATGTGAAAAACTAGCTTCATCATGATTTACGCTTTTATGATTAGTATTTGGATTAACTTCTTTTTTATCTTTCATATATGCAATACTCCTGCTAATATATTACTATATTTTTTAATAAAAGCAATTTATTATTTTTTTACAGGTACAAGATAAGTGAAGTCGAATTTTAGTGTTTGGTCATATCTTATTCCTATTTCATTTTTTTCATTAAGGAACAGTCCATTAACAAAACCAAGTCCCAAAACTATGCCGTTATCAAATACAAAATCTTTTCTTATATTAAGTCCGAAATAGAAAGGAACTCTGTAAAAAGGATCTCCTTCCACACTTATAAACTTATGATTTTTATTTATATACCAGCCAGAAACGAATATTATAGGCTCTATTTCAAACCAAGTTTTTACAGGTATTGTTCCTCTTAAAAAGAGTCCATGCCCAAATACGCCGGGCTCATTATCTCTGTCAGCCAAATTATAAGAAGCCATATAAAGTACAGATACATAATAACTGTTAATACCTATAGCTCCTACATAGTTTTCAGTAATAGCAGGGCTTCCGGGAACAAACGCATATTCATGTCCTCCATTATGCCAATAATGTACTGCTGCATACGGAGTAGCTATATCATGTACAAAGTCCATAGCATAAGTAAGTCCTACATCAAATCTCTCTCTATGTTTGGCATTATGCTGTATCTGCCAATTCATATATATTTCTCCTCTTCCGCCTTTAAACCATTCAAATGAGGCTCCGTATTCATAATAGCCATGTGTAAAAGGTTCATTATATTTATACTCTTCTGGTCCTTTTGCTATTAATGTATTATCAGGAGTAGAACGCACAACTGGTGTCATATCCATTAAAGGATCTCTTATAGGTGCAGGAAGGTTATGTCCGCCTGTCATAGTTCCTATTCTAAGAGAAATATATTCATTAGATAATTGAGTAGTAACTACTGGAAAAACTCTTATACCCTGAGGAAACTCAAATGTAAATGGAAAGAATATTGAAGCTCCCACTCTTAGGCTGATAAAATCATTAAATTTTATATCAAAAGCACCTTCTGTAAAATTTTCAAAATATGTTAATGTTGTTCTAGTGTCCTGCCATAACGTGTTTTCAGCATTATATGCATATGAACTTGTAAACAATCTGAAATCTACTGTTGTTTCTGCGTATATATTAAAAAGTATTATCATAAAAGATACTGCAATAAAAGAAATAAAACGTTTCATAAGCTGCCTCTAATTTTTCATAAATAATATAAGAAATGATTATATCATAGTTAACATAAAATTACAATTATGATAACTTAATCTTATTTTATTTATTATTTTAATCATAAAATGATGTTTTACATGTTGTATAAATTATTTACATACTATTACTTTTATATATGATTGCTGTGTACGTAATATGTTTAATTTTTACAATCATAAATAAAGTTAATTATAAAGCATGTACATTAAAAAAATTGCACGGGTTCCATACATATTGCATTTAAGTATTCCTTAATTTCTTAAAGTATAGCATAGGAGTATCATAATTTAAAGTAGAATGTATTCTT
>NZ_CASEGO010000055.1 GCF_949287625.1 uncultured Brachyspira sp.
CATAAAAGAATACATTCTACTTTAAATTATGATACTCCTATGCTATACTTTAAGAAATTAAGGAATACTTAAATGCAATATGTATGGAACCCGTGCAGTCTAATAATAAATTTATTATTGACATTTTTATTATAAATGCTACACTATAAATATAGTTCTTTGAAAGGGGATGCTCCGGCTTCGACTGCGATGGTTGGAACGTATTTTGCATAGCTGTGCTAGGTGTACGCACATTAATATCATACTAAACAATAAGTGCAGACGAATACGCACTTGCAGCTTAATTGAAGCTGCCGCTGATTAAGCAATTTGTCTATGGGTTGTTTTTTCGGTGTCAAAACACATAGAACTTGTATTAGGTGCTGTAAGAGCCTGATATTACGTATACTCTTACTAGTTTTATAGCTTTTCTGCTTATCTTCTACCTATAAAGCGAAACTCTTAAAGATAAGATATGCTATGTAGACGAATATGGTACGCTTCGTAGGACGCGGGTTCGAGTCCCGCCATCTCCAATATTCAATTAAATATTCTTACATTTAATTTTTAAGGTTTCTTATTACAAAATGAAAATAGACTATAATCTTATTAAAAATATTCTTCAATTTATAAATAATAATGAATTTTATCAAATAAAAGGTTATGACTTATCAAAAGAGTTTGACTGCCACTGTGAATATAAAAGGGTTTCTAATATTTTGGGTACGCCAAATAAAGAAGATATAGAAAAAGAAAAATTACATAATAAAAAAATAAATAATTTCTTAAGCCATATACAGCTTCTATATGATAATAGGTGTTTAGGAATTAATGCTTATCCTGAAGATATAAGAATTGTAAATAATAATAACATAAGAATAATGCCCAATGGATACGAATTATTATATATATTAAATAATTTTGATATAACACAATCTATAGAAAAAAATATACCAATATCTATTATAATAAAGAAATACAAAAACGAAATATAATAAATATAATTTTGTGTTTATTTACAAAAAAGAGTATGCATATTAAATATACATACTCTTTAATTTTTTTAATCAAATTGTTTTTAACTGTATATTCTGAAATCCATCTCAGGGAATATATCATCACGCCACTCTATCTTTCTAAGCCATTCTTCGTTTAAATCTCTGTTTTTTATAGCATAGTATAGGTCTGTAAATCTTCTGATATATAGTTTTGTGATATTAACAGCATAATCAACCATAGTACCTGTATGCATAATAAAAGCCCAGTCGCTACTTTGAGCAAGTAATAATTCTCTTGCTGCCTGATTCAATGCTCTTTCATAAAGACCTGTTTCATTATAATAATCATGGGCTAATTCTATCATACGCTCAGCTGCTTTATGCAAATGCCTGTAAATCCAGCCATTGCTTCCATTAAGCCAAACCTCTCCGTATCCATTAGCTCCCCAGCTTGACATAGAAGGCATTGAAATTTGATTTACTGGGTGTCTTTCTAAATATTCTTTAGGAGTTATAGTTTCTATTGTGTCCTGATCATGATGTATCTTTCTCATTAAAAACTCTATAAACATAGGGCCTTCATACCACCAATGCCCGAAAAGCTCAGCATCATAAGGAGATACTACTATAGGAGGTCTGTCCATTACAGAAGCTAGATACTCAATCTGTTTTTCTCTGTTAAACATAAAGTTGCCTGCATGATCCCCTGCAGCTTCCATAGCCCACTCTGGATTATAAGGCTCTTTAGGGCAGTCTTTACCTGTAATTCTATAGTATTTTATACCCGTATTTTTTCTAAGACCATTACTTTGTATAAAGTCTTTAATATACTCAAAAGGCAAATCATAACCAATATCTCTATAGAATTCTCTGTATCTAAAATCACCAGGATATCCTACTTCGGCACTCCATACACTTCTTGAACTTTCTATATCTCTTCCAAAAGCAGCAACCCTACTCTCTCTTGAACAATATAGAGGTGCATAAACTCCGTATTTCGGAACTTTATCAGCGTACATTATACCATGCGTATCAACAAAAAAATATTTTAATCCATTGTTTGCAAGATATTTTTCAAGTCCTGGAAAGAATCCGCATTCTCCAAGCCATATACCAGTAGGTTTTCTTCCCATATGTTTTTCATGGGTTTTTACAGCCATTTTTAATTGGGCTTCTATTGCTTTAGGATATTCCTGCATAAATGGAAAAAATCCATGTGTTGCACCGCAGGTAATTATCTCTAAATTTCCTCTTTCTAAAAAGTATCTGAATCCGTTTAATATATTTTTATTGTATTTATAAACAAAAATATCTCTTATCTTTTTAAATTTATCTCTGTAAAACTCAGCAGTATGATGAAAATTCGGATCTAATGAAGTTCTTTCACATTCCAACTCTGACAGCTTAATCAATTTCTCTATATAATTAACATATCTATTTTGAAGCAACTCATTAGCTAACATATTCATAAGAGGAGGAGTTACACTCATAGTTATTTTAAAGTTTATACCGTCATTAACCATTCTATCATAAGCATCTAATAAAGGTATATAAGTTTCTGTAATAGCTTCATATAGCCATTCTTCCTCTAAAAAATTTTCATGTTCAGGGTGTCTCACATAGGGTAAGTGAGCATGAAGCACTAAAGCTAAATAGCCTTTTGACATAATTATTCCTTCAATTAAAAATATTATATATAATTAGTATATAAAATATAAATATTAAAATCAAGACTCTAAATATAGTTTTATCAATAAAAAATAAACATTATCAATTCTTTTCAAATATATAAAATATTAAGAATTTTTACATTTTTTACATATTCCAGTAAATACTATATCATGTTTAAATACTTCTACATCATACTCTTTTGAAACTAATTCATCTAGCTTTTTTTGGTATTCCATAGGTATATCTAATAACTTTTTACATTTGCTGCATTGAAAGTGATAGTGTTCATTTGTAATATGATCAAAACGAACTGCGTCATCTATAACCGAAAGTTTTTGTATTTCTTTGGTTTCTGATAATAGATTTAAATTTCTATATACAGTACCTAAACTTATAGATGGAAAATTGGGCTTAATATAATTATAAACTTCTTCTGAAGTTGGGTGATTTTTCAATTCTCTTACAGCATTTAAAATAACTTTCTTTTGTATAGTGTTTCTTGTATTATTCATAATGATAATTCCTTATGATATAAAAAAATAATTAATAATAAATCTTATTTAGTAATATAAATATATAATCAAGTAATTTTTTTGTCAAGAAAAAAATATAATATTTTACTGACTTGCAAATATTAAAATATATTTAAATTGATATAATCTATAGTTAAATTATCTGAATTATCTAAATAAGTTTTTGTTATAATTATTTTATAAGTATCTGACTTATGTGTATAAACTTCAGATAATGTATTACCATTAGTATCATCTAATAAATATTTTTCAAGCTGTATATTGTTAGAAGACAAACTGCTTAAAACACTCTCAAGAAAAACATCGGTATTATTAGAACTATTAATTGTTATTTGACCTATAGAATTATTATCTGTAAAAACTACAAGCTCTGCTTCATTTTCCCTTATCTTAATAGTCTTTCTTAAGATATTATTAGCTATAAAAGCTCTGTCAATATCAAAAATCTCAGATAAACTATCAAGCGAATCCTTAAAAGAGAGCGATGCCAAAGTTTTTACATCATTATTTCCATAAGTTATTATATTATAATATGTAAAAGGGCTTGTTATAGTTACAACTTCATAAGAGTCCATGTTTTTATGAATTAAATTTGCTATTACTATAAAAATAACTAAAAAGCAGGCAAATACAATAAATCTAATTGCTTTCATCAATTTCTCTTAAATAAAAAAGATTATATAAAAAATAATAACCAATCATTATTTAAAATAGATATATTTAACTAGGTATATTATGATTTTCTATTAAAAGTATATCATTAACCTCTTCTATAGAAAAAAGAGGCATATCTCCTGCATTATAATATGATGGTTTTATCTTAAATGATAATACGCTTTCATACTGCATAAATTTTTCAGATTCTATAACAATATCCAAATTAACTTCTACTTCTTCATTAGAATCAACTTTTTTAGGCATAAAACAAAACATAAACTTTCCAGGTACATTGCTTGATACTATAGCAGGATTTGGAAAGTTAACACCATATCCCTGCAGTATCTTTCCCTCACAAAATATATAAACTAAAGCATTTTCTATTTTTTCAAAATTATTAGAAGCAGTAATATTTCCCATTATACTAGGATAAGTTAAATAATAACCGCTCTCATCTATAGAAGGAACAGATTCTAATAAAGTATTTTCTTTTCTTCTGCTAACTATATCGCAGGCATCTGCTATAATACTTAGTATCTCTGTATTACTTTGAATAGGATCCTTATTGTAGCTGTGAAGTACTCCTCTGGCACTTGTAACATACTGAGGCTGAACTCTATTTAAAGTATATGCTATAATATCCATACGCATATTGGTATTAACAGGAATATTTTTCTCTTTCAAATATGAATCTGCTAATTTTGACACTTTTTGTTCCATAAGATTTACTAAATACATAAAAACCGCCCTCCGAAGCTAATAATATTATACAAAACAAACCGTTATTTGTCAAAACAAATTTATGGCTGCAATATATTTTTTATTGTTAAATTAATAACAAATGGAAATATAAACTATAAAATTATGATAAATTAATTAATAATTTAGAATTGTTTTAAAGCATTATAATTGTTGAAATTTTTATATATACTTGTTTCAGATCTATTTTGATAAATATTTATAATTATTATTTCGAATTTATTTAAGGCTTTTCCATTACAAAGTACGCAAAGTACTGCTATGAGTGCTTACTCAAACCCAATGTTATTCAAAATTTAATAATGGATTTATGGTATTAATTTATGAATATGAAAAACAATTATATATTATTACATTTTTGTTATTTTAGTCATATATTTTTATTATAATTTTTCTATTTTCTCTATACTCAAACCTGTTACTTTACTTATAATATTAATATCTATATTTTCTTTTTTCATATTTTTAGCTAATGAATATTTTTCTTGTTCTATACCTTTCTCTATACCTTTCTCTATACCCTCCTTTATACCTTCTTCCTTACCCAATCTTCTCTCTTCATCAAGCATTATCTGATTACCATATAAATATGCTTCTTTTTTCTCATATTCCATCATCATTAATCTGCTTTTCACAAAATTATTATATTTTTTTTGTACTTCTTCCATTATGGGTTTTTCTTTTACTATTTCAGACATAGATGCCTCCAAATTTTTGCTTGTAAATATTTTTAGCCAGTAATTTAAATCTTTAGATAATACATTTTTCTTAAACTTTTTTAATTCTATTATATGTATTTGAAGATGATCTGTTAATAACTTTTTATTGTTCATCTCATAAAGCATATAGCAGGAATGTATATTTTTTGTTTTATCTAAATTAAAATTAAGAATATTTATACTTATTACTGGAGTTAATTCATCGTATTTTTCACCATGTTTTAATAATTTACTGTAATTAGATGCCCAGTAATAAAGTATACGTTCTGGAAATCTTGAATTGCCTTGTAATTGTATTTCTATAATAACAACAGAACCATTCTGGGTTATACATTTAACATCTACTATCGTCTCTTTTAAATTCCTATTTTTTTTAAAATTAAATGGAGTAAGAATTTCAACAGAACGAAAAGTTTTCATATTGGCATTAATCATTATAGAATTAATAAAGTCTAAAAGTATAGACTCACTGCTTCCTTTATCAGTAAATAGGTATCTTATAAAATAATCATTCAAAGGATTAAAATATTTTATTTGTTCAGTATTAAATTTCTTCTTCATAGATATATTATAATTAAATATTTTCTAAAAGTCAAAGTATAATTTTTAATTTATTATTTGATGTATTTTTGTTATTTTTGTTTACTATCTAGTTTTTGTGTTATATTTTATCTAATATCTTTTTACTATATTTTATTATTCTTTCGGATAAAATATACATGGCATTTGCGTAAAAAAAGTTGATAATACATTTACAAAAATATAGAAATTGACAAATTGAAATAGTTTCGGTGTATATATGCAAACTTATTAATTATTTAGTTATAGTAAATAAAAATAACTCAAAATGTGCTTTAAAAATATTTGCAGGAGTTGTAACGCTTAATGTATTTAAATACGATATTTTAGATATTATTTCATTAACCTCTTCCAAAGAAAAAAGTTTTAATGAAGTTTTCTTTTTTTTCAGTATAAACTCTGGAATTTTTGTTAATTTGCTTATTTCATTTAATGTAGTTTGAGGCGGAAATATTTTCATATAGTAAATAGCTAAAAAATTATTCATCATAAGAGTGATAGAACTTGAAGCCTCCTGATCCAATCTATGCATTATACTAAAAGTTTTTTTTCTGTTTCTCTCAAAAACAGCATCCAAAAAATCAAATATATTTCTGTTTTTAGATACATATGTAAAATCCATTATATCTTCTACATTTAGATATTCTTTATCATTGTAGCTGCATATTTTGGCAAGTTCTGAATAAAGAGAATCATAATCCAAATTTATATTATTAATTAAATATTCAACAGCATCAGAAGATATCTTTTTACCCTGTTTAGTTATATAAGCATTTATTAATCCTCTAAAATCTTTCTCATCTGGAAGAGGAAAGTCTATAAAATTAATATTATGAGATCCCTGTTTTTTAGAAAAATATTTGTATATAGGGTCTTCTTCTAATGAACTTTCTGTTTCTAATACAACTATAGCGGTTTTAGAAGGATTTAAACAGTATTCTAAAAAATCCTCCTGAAAATTATTGTATTTATAAATTATAATAAGTCTAAGTTTAGATCCAAAAGGCGGAGTATCAGCAACCTCTAAAGGAGCAAACCCTACAGCATCATTTTTATCATAAAATACGCTGTAATTCATCTCGCTGTCGCCCTCATCTGGAAACATAGATGAATGCAAAGCAGCTGCAAATGCCTTTTTAAAAAGCCTTTCTTTACCTGTTAGTATATAAACACAGTATTTAAAAGGCTCTTTTATATAATTATCTTTTATTTTTTGAAAATCTAATTCGGTTTTTACTGAAACTTTATTCATAACAGACATATAATATCATATATTAATTAATATGCAAATCAAACAGCTCTTTTCTTTTTTTTATCTATATCTATAAAAACTCTAATTTCTATTTTACACTCATCAATTGCATCTAATTTTACATTTTTTATTATGGCATATACCCTATTTCTCTTATCTTCAAGTTTATATGATATTAAAGGCGATATAACACTAGGAACATAGCCAAGCCTCACAAAATCCTTATCATAAATAGCTATTGCAAACCTATCATAAGGATTAGCTATCTCATGAACCAAATTAATCGGCTCATTTTTTAAAAGCGAATATATCAAATCTTTCCCGTCATTATATTTATATCCTGCCACAAAAAAATCTATATAATATCTTTTAGTTTTGTAATTTCTGTTTATAATAATCCTTTTGAAACTTTCTTCATGATTGATTATATAGGTAGTATGTTTTGTAGTTTTATTCATAAGACAAGAAATTTACCTTAAAAATGTTAATGCATGTTATAAATTTTACTTCAATTCAAATTTTCTGTCAAGATACAAAATAATACAATTTCATAAAAAACTGAAAGGCATTTGATATGATGTATTTTTAAGAAAAAAATAATATATGAATTTTATAACTGCAAAATTAAATTTTATTATTATTCTATCCGAGTTAATATTAATACTATTTTTATTTTAGTTGTTTTTATGAATAAAAATTATATAATTAAATAACGATATATTTTTTATTTTTAAGGAGAAATAAATGAAATTATTAAAATATATTTTAATAATTTGTACTTTTCTTTTTGTATTTTCATGCAAAAAAACAGAACTTACAGTAACTGAACCAGGACCGGATTACATTTTAAACAAATTGATAAACGGTGTTTGGGATGGTGTTAATATAAGCGGAGATACATTAACTCTTAACGGTCAAAACTATACATTTGAAGATTCTTTATTAGGAATAGCTGGTATTTTTGCCAATGAAAATGAATATGTAATAGCAGCACCTCTTGGAAATTTAATAACTATTACTACAGACAGCGGAAGTACAGATGGGCTTAAAGAAATAATCAATATAGTTGGACAGGAAAATGCTGTTGGTGTTATTAATGGAATAGCAAATAGTAAGGATCCAAGTGATATTAAGCCTGAAGATGTAATAGGAAATGCCGCTGTTACAGAAGAAGAAGCAAATAAAATAGGCGAAATACTTGGCGGATTACATTTTGGGACAGTTAACTCAAATCCTGCTAAACAGTAATTATTTAAGGTTATAATATGAAAAAAATTATTACAGCTATTATAGTATTTAATATATCATTTATTAGTCTGTATGCTAATGGTATAGCTTTATCAACTCAATCGGACACTAATACTTATAGCTGGATTAAAGGCAGACAAATTATCAGTGTAAACCTAAATCCGGGATATGCTGGTATGTTTCCGCCTCTTTTAAATACAATATTTGATAATTACCAGACATTTACAGGATTAGCAGGATTTGATTTAGGTCAAATAAATGATTATTTAAGTGCTATAGAAGCAAAGGGAAGTTTTTGGTATGTTCCTAATGTGTCATATACATTAATGCTTCACCCGCGTATAGGTGTAGAAATAGGCTTTGGTGTACAATCTATGTCATTTCAGCTTGGAGTACCAAAAGATAAAGCAGCAGATTTAGCAAAAAATTTTCTTCCAGCTGGATCTATACCAGATGTAAGTGTACCAGATGTGCCAAATATTCCGGGGGTAGATGTTCCAGATGTAAATGTTCCTAGTACTGATGATGTTGTAGACAATATTGTTAATACTTTAATAGGTTCTGATACTTATCTTAAAGCATCTTTAATATATTTTCCTGCAACAATAGGAGTAAAATTCTTTGCAGGTAAAAAAAGGCAGATTATAAATACATTAAGATTTGGTGTGGAAGTATTAATGTATGATATTGAAACTCAAAACGGTATTTCCGGACTTCATACAAAAAGACATACTATTGATACTACAATGTATTTTTCATATGAATTAGGCTGGACTATAGAACTTTTCCCAAACAAAGAATGGCCTGTAAAACCTTATATAGATATATCAATACTAGAAATAGGATACTATGTAAGATCGGCAGTACCGGGGCTTTATGCAGATATTCATGAAGGAATTGGATTTTTCGGAAGCGGACTAGTTGATATAAATGCTATGGTGCCTACTTGGGAATCTTTCCCAAAATGGTTTAATTATGTATCAGCTATAAAGTTCTCATTATTTCCTAGAATAGGCTTCAGTTTAAGATTTTAGTTAGAGGTATAATAAGATGATGATAAGAAAACAATTAATTGCTTTATTACTTTTTATACTTACTAGCATATCTTTTGCACAAAATACATCAGGCGATACAAATGTATCAAATAATACAGTAGATAAAAATGTAAAATATGATAATACTCAAACAAATACAGTATCTGTAATTTCGCATAGACATTCTCTAGGTGTCAACTTCGGTTCTACTGTTTTTTATATGTTAATAGCTCCTTCAATGGTAAATATAATGTTTCCAACAGGGGATTCCAACAATCTAAAACTTCAGGGAAATTTCGGACTTGATTTAACATACACTTACAGAGCAGCTAATAAAATAGATGTTAATGTAGATGCTGGTTTTTATGCTATGAAAACATATTATGATAATGATACTATTACATATAATGGTGATGTTTACGGTATAGGAGCTTCTATTGGAGTTAGATTCTATTATAACAAAAAAGACAGAGCATCAGGATTTTTCTTAATGCCTAAATTTGGAGGAACTTTATTTATAACTCATAACAAAGAGTTCTTAAAGGAAAGTTCTACTTATACAAACAGAAATACATATATATATGATTTTTATATTTCAGGGGAAATTGGTTTTAGAATAGATTTGTCAAGAAGTTTTGGTATTAATAGCGGTTTGCGTCCGTTTTTTGATATATCAATACTTGATATAGGATATTCTTATAATCATTTATTAAGATTTGTACCTTTGCCAAGATTTGCTATTGGGGTATTGTTTTAAACTAAAAAGGATATTATTTTATGAAGTTTATGATAAAAAAACTTTTGCTTGCTTGTTTACTTACAGCTTGTTTTGGCAATATGCTTACAGCTAAGGATATAGGGCTTTATTTAACACCTAAATTTATATTTAATATTGGAGACTCTGGAATACAAAAAGAAGGCGATAAAAAAA
Source organism: uncultured Brachyspira sp. (assembly GCF_949287625.1). GTDB lineage: Bacteria > Spirochaetota > Brachyspiria > Brachyspirales > Brachyspiraceae > Brachyspira. Next base: position 10,361 of record NZ_CASEGO010000055.1, read on the forward strand.
ATACTATGAATATGTATGTAGGCGGCGGTCTCTCTATCGGATATAATTTTGATATATTTCATAAATACAGTACAGTAAGAATAGAATTTGAATATTTATACAGAAACCCTACTCCTAATAATGCATATCTTAATAACATACAATCTATGCAGGTTCATACATTTTTAGCAGCAGCATACTATGATATCAATTTTTTATATATTAATTATGATAATAAAGACTCTAAAAGAAGTGTATTAAATAATGGGAAAAGACCTGTAATGTCAATTTATCTTGGCTTTTTAGTAGGAGGTGCATTAAATACATGCATTATAAATACCATATATGAATATAATGGTATTTTCAAAGACAGCACATATTATAATGAATTACAATTTCTTTACGGAGCTGGCGGAGGCTTAGCTTTTCATCTAACGCCTGTATTAAGCCTAGATTTAGGGTACAGAATTCTGCTTAATTTAGAAAGCAAGTTCACTCATGATGCTGCAGTTTCTATAAGATTTAATTTTTAGGAGAACTTAGATGAAAAGATATTATATAATAGCAGCATTTTTATTTATGTTTATATATTATAGTCCTAACAAACTGTTTTCTATTATACCTGAAGGATTATATATATCTCCTAAAGTTGTATTTTCACATGACGGAAGTTATTATTATACTAAGGATAACGAGGAAAAAGGATATCTTAATTATTTCGGCGGAGGTTTTTCATTAGGATACAGCATACCTACTATTAATAAATCATCTCCTGTAAGATTTGAATTTGAGTATTTAGGAAGAAAAATAATAAGTATGTCTGATGATATAACTCTTCATACTCTTTTAGGGTCTGTATATTTTGATATAAACTTCTTTCTTATAAAAGAAAAATTAACAGATGAAAGTTATAAGCAAACACTGCTAAATAAATATCCTCCTTTTACTATTTATTTAGGTGTCTCAATTGGGGGAAGAATAAAAGACTGCCTTTGTGTAGAATCACAAAATACTGAAATTAAATTCAGAAATGCAGCAAGTACATTAGTATTCGGATTTAGCGGAGGATTTGCCTTTAATCTGCGTTCGTATATATCTTTGGATTTGGGATACAGATATTTGATAGATACAAGGGCTGACAGTTATCATGAAGTACTATTGGGATTGAGATTTAAAATACCTAAAATGTAAAATAATAATATATTTGTAATGGTTTTAAATAAAAAAATATAAAAAGAAACTAAAATATTTTTTATATTTATATTGTTTTTTTATTTTTCTATTATAAAATATATTAGAAATAATAAAATCGGTTTGAGGTATAATACATATGTTTAATTATATAAAATATTTATTAGTAATATTGATATTTTTATCATCTTTATCATCATGCAGCAATAAAACAACATCTCCTTCAAATAATCAAACAGAATCTTCTCCGTCATCACCTGACAATGTGCCTGAAAATATCGTGAAAAATTATTCTGTTAAGGCTGATGAAAGTGAAGCAAATATAGAAGCTAAAATGCAGGAATATTTTGCTGAATACGGTTATTATTCTATATTTTTAGAAGATACAAAAGAAAATATTGATAAAAATAACACAATATCAAAAATAAATACTATAATAGCAAAAGATACATATACTAAAGACGGAGTTTATCTCGATTTAAGCAAAACTACGATGACAGATATAGCAGACAATGCTTTTGAAGATAATAAAAATCTGTTTGGTATTAAATTACCAGAAACTATAACATCAATCGGAGAAAATGCATTTGTAGATTGTTCAAGTTTAAAAACAATTAACTTTCCTTCTTCTCTTACATCAATAGGAGAGTATGCATTTCAATCATGTATAAAATTGGAAACAGCAGATCTAAGCCAAACGAAAATTATTGAAATAAAAGGTAATTCTTTTCATAGCTGTTCAAGTTTGAAAAATATTGTTCTATCACAGTCAATATTAGCTATACAGGCGAATGCATTTCATTCATGCACTTCATTGGAAGAGGTTGCTTTGCCTGATAATTTTATAGGTATTGCAAGTTCAGCATTTGCAGAATGTAAAGCTTTAAAAAAAGTAACTTTAAATGAAAAAATCACACAGATTTCTGGTATGGCTTTTTACAACTGTACATCATTAGAAAAAATTAGTCTTCCTAGCTCTATAAAAACAATACGTCAATATGCTTTTACAGGCTGCACTTCTTTGAAACAAATAGAATATTTAGGAACCACTCCTTCAAGTGTTGCAGCTGATGCAGCAGCATTTTCAGCATACTCTACAGCAGGAGCTGCTCCTTTAGAGAGTTTGTATCTTCCTAATGTAGCAAATGCTCCTAGTGACGGCAGCTGGAATAATTTCTTAAACTATGACTGGAGTAAAAAAACTATAAATTATGCTCAAAGTATGCCTAAATAATAATAACAGGAATAAATAAGTGAAGAAATTAATAATAATATTTATATCTTTAGCAGTATATTCCTGCAATTATAAGCCTATTTCTTCATACTGTTTGTGCGGTCCTACTAGTATAGAAAATATTGCAATATCTAGTATTGGTGCTAATTCTACCGAAGAAGAAATAAAAACTGCTTTGGAAAATAATAAAAATGCAACAGGAAAAAATATTATAATAATCACTGGGCATATAGATAATAATTCATCAATTTTTGATAATATAAAAAAAGCTATTCAAAATGAAACTGATATAATATTAGATTTATCAGGTTCATCTTTTGAAACTTCATACACCTTTACATTGGAAGGAACTTCAGCATTAACTACAGTTCTTCTTCCCACTATTCAGCAAATAACAGCTGATTTTTTCAAAGACTGCACATCTTTAGTTAATGTACAGATACCAAGCACTGTAGTAAAGATAAATAATACGAGCTTTGAAAACTGCACTTCGCTTAAAAATGTTGAATATCTAGGAACTTCTCCGAATGCTCTGACAGTTTCAGTTTTTCCATCAGCTTCTCCTACAGATTTATACCTTCCTAATGTAGCCTCCAATCCAAATAATAATAGCTGGAATAATTTTTTGGGCGTATCTTGGACTTCAGTACATTATGGTACTTCTATGACTTATTAATAGTTTTTACAATTTTTTATTTAATTAAACTTGTTTTAAAAATCTTATAGTATTTCTTATTATAGTTTTGGTAAATCCTCATTTTTTACAAACTTAAAAATTTTATTTTGTCAACTTATGTACATTATACAGAATTATCATCTTTTTTGCCGCGACTTCGTCAAAGTTTTTATCCTTCAGATACACTTTGCTAAAACGCAATTACTAGAACTTTATATTTTATATATATGTATTAAATGTAGTGTGTATCCCTAAATTTAGGCTACACCACAGGCACGCAGAGCGAGGCGGACAGGCGTCATAAAAGAACTGGGGGCGTCACGACTGTGAAGCCCTGCAATATTTTAAATTTAAAAAATAATTTTTTGACAAATCATATTTGTTTAAGTATAATTTAATTAATTTCTAATATCGGAGAATAAAAGATGAATTTATTTACAAATTCTAATGATAAACATGACTTTTTGAAAACAGCATTGAAGTATAGTATAAAAGAAAATGATGATATATTTATAGCAACTGCATTTTTTAATGATACAGAAATAATAAATAATGCTATAGAAAAAAATTGTAATATAAAACTTATTGTAAGATTATCATTAGCAACTTCCATAGAAAGATTAAAAGAATTATATAATAAAAAAAATGTTCATATTAGATTTTTTACATCAGAAAGTTTTCATCCAAAACTATATATATTTGGCAATTCTGTAGCATTTATAGGTTCATCAAATTTAACTAAAAGCGGTATATTATCTAATCAAGAAATAAATGTTTCAATAGATTCTAATAATATAATTTTTGATGATTTAATAAATTGTTTTTATGATTATTGGGAAAGTGCTGAAGTACTAAATGATAATATAATAGAAAAATATTCAAAAATAGAAGAAGAATATTATAATGTAGATATACAAATAAGAAACTTTAAACAAAAATTAAAAGAAGAAATAGGTGATTTTAAATTTGATAATATTACCACTATTGATAATGCTAAAAAAAACAAGAAATTATCATATATTTCAGATTTTAAAAGAAAATATCAAATATTTTTGGACTGTTATAAAAGATTAACCAAAATGTATAAATTGTCTCTTATAAAACTTAAAATTAATAGAAAGTACAATAATTTACCATTAAAGATAGAAATAGATCAGTTTTTAAACTGGATAAAAGAAAATAAAATAAGAGAAGAAAAAAGTTATACAAAAATTAATGATGATGATATAGAACTAAAATTACAATATCTTATTAAAGAATATTATGATAATTATGACATTGAAGATCAATATATTACAAATTATAACAGATGTAAAGATACTTTAAAAGAAAATAATATAAATACAGTATCTTATGATAAATTATATAAAGCTTTATTATTTATTAATGCTTTTAAAGATAGAAGACGTTTTTTTTCAAATAATTCTATGAAAGAAGAATTTTTGAATGGAAATAATGGTTTAGAAAATATAAAAAGAATAATTCATTATTTATTATATAATAATGAACCGTATGAAATAAAAATGGCTAACTGCATATATAATAAAGATTTCAAATTAAAAGCTTTTGGTCAAAGCTGTGTTAAAGAGTTGTTTGGAGTTATGAGTAGCGATGAAAATATTCCTTTATGTAATGATAGAATATTTAAATCTATGGAATATCTAGGATTTGGTAATTTAAAATAATTTTTTATGACAAATAAGGCTTGCTAATATTAGCAAGCCTTGAATGTTTAAAACTTTTTTATTCTTTAATTAAAATTAATTATTTAGCATTAGCAAACAAATCTTTTATATCTGTTTTCTCCCAAGTAAACTCTGGAAGCTCTCTGCCGAAGTGTCCGTAAGCAGTAGTTTTTTCGTAAATAGGTCTTCTCAAATCTAATTTTTTGATTATACCAGCTGGAGTTAAATCAAGCTCTTTAGAGACTATATTAGCTAATACCTCATCATGTACTTTTGCTGTACCGAAAGTATTAACATATACAGATAAAGGCTCTGGAACGCCTATAGCATAAGCAAATTGTACTAAAGCTCTGTCAGCTATACCAGAAGCTGCTATATTTTTAGCTACATATCTAGCCATATAGCATGCACTTCTATCTACTTTTGTAGGGTCTTTACCAGAGAAAGCTCCGCCGCCATGAGCACCATGTCCGCCGTAGCTGTCTACAATAATTTTTCTGCCTGTTAATCCGCAGTCTCCCATAGGACCGCCTACTACAAATAAACCTGTTGGGTTGATGTAGTATTTAGTGTTTTCATCTAGCATATTAGCAGGACATATTTCATTTATAACATGTTTTTTTATGTCTGCTTCTATTTGCTTATGATCAACACCTGCTGCATGCTGAGTAGAAATAACAATAGCTTCTATTCTAGCAGCTTTACCATCTTTATATTCAACAGTAACCTGACTTTTTCCGTCTGGTCTTAAATAGTCAACTATTTTTTCTTTTCTAACTTTAGCCAAACGTTCAGCCAATCTATGAGCTAAATGTATAGTTAAAGGCATAAATGTTTCAGTTTCATTTATAGCATAACCAAACATTATACCTTGATCGCCTGCACCTTCAGAAACATTTGATGATTCAGAATTAAACAATCCTTTACCAGCACTAACACCCATATCTATATCTGGAGACTGCTCAGCAATAGCCTCCATTACTGCACAAGTATCAGCATCAAAACCCATTTCGCTGCTTGTGTATCCTATTCGCCTTACGGTATCTCTGGCGATTTTTTGATAATCCAATCTAGCTTTTGTTGTTATCTCTCCAGCAATCAAAATCATTCCAGTTTTTGCTAAAGTTTCACAAGCTACTCTAGAATTAGGATCTTGTTTTAAACATTCGTCTAAGACTGCATCGCTTACAGCATCGCAGATCTTATCAGGATGGCCTTCTGTTACCGATTCAGAAGAGAAATAATAATTTTTTATCTCTGCCATAGTTTTACCTCTTTTTAAAATAATCAATCTATTTTACATTAGCATACATAAAAGTCAAGGAAATATTTAATAATTATTACAATTTAGTATAAATAAATGTTAAATATTTATTTTAAATAGCTGTGTAATTTTTTATGTACTTATATTATGCAGTTATTAAAAATTTTATTTAAACAAAGACAATAATTTTCTAAAAATAAAAAAATTATTATATAAAATATATCATATAGATTGACAAAAATTATTATTTATATTATCATATTCCGTATGAATAATTATTTGTTTTCTAATCAATACTTGAAG
>NZ_CASEGO010000056.1 GCF_949287625.1 uncultured Brachyspira sp.
TCATAGGTATTCCTTTGGGGTTATTTATAGCAATTTAAATTATAAGGAATACCTTCTTTTTTTAAAATAAAAGTGTGCAATATCTATGGCTCTTAAACACTCCTTAAATACAAATAATATTTTCTTAATTTTATTTTATAATACTATAGCATAACCAAGCCAAGTTTTTAATACATCAATACCAGGTGCCATAACAGGAGCAGCCAAAGCATCTCTCATATATCTTTCTAAAGGAAGTCTTTTAGCATAAGCATTTCCTCCGCCCAATTTCATAGCTTTTTCACAGCAGTATGCAGCAGCCTCAATAGAATTAATTCTGCATCCGAATACTTTTAAAGTAGCATCAGCTTCTTTATTTTCAACTGCATTAGCAGCAGCAAATGTAAAGTCAACAGCCGACTGCATTCTAGTATATATTTCAGCTAAATTAACTCTAACCATTTCTATATCAGCTAAAGATTTTCCGTCAGTATATTTTCTATTTTTTGTATAGTCCAATATACAATTATAAGCATTCCTAGCAAGTCCGCTATAAACAGCACCAAGACCAAATACAAAATATGCAGTAATACTCATAGCCTGATTTCCGCCGTCCCCTTCTTTTCCAACTCTGTAGAATGTATCAAGTTCTACATCATTATAACAAACAGGCATAGAAGCATTACCTCTCATACCTAAACCATCCCATTTATTTTCTTCATGAACCATTCCATTTAATTTGTGATTAACTAACCAGTTATTTAAAGTACCTTTATTTTCACAGGAGTTTGTGAGAGTTAAATAATAATCAGCAAATAAAGCACTAGTTACAAAACTTTTTCTTCCTTTAAGTATGATTTTATCGCCTGATTTAGTTTCTGTCATATCAGGACTTCCAAAATGTGTACCGCTTCCGCTTTCACTATAAGCCAAAGCAAGTGCTATTTCACCTTTAGCTATTTTTGGTAAAAACTCTTTTTTCTGCTCATCGCTTCCAAAAAATACTATAGATAAAGTTGCTACATTATGCATCATATAACACAAAGCTGTAGTAGCACAATAATTAGCTAAAGCATGAACAACTTCTGCATGTTCTCTGGCTCCGCCGCCCATTCCGCCGTATTCTTTAGGAACTACTAGACCCATATAACCTTGTTTTCTAAGCTCATTATAAGCTTCTTTTGGGAATCTTGCATTTTTGTCTACATCTTCCGTATAAGGTGCAACATATTTTTTTGCAAATTCAATTGCATCATCAAAAATTTTACTCATTTTTTAATTCTCCTTTTTTAAAATATTTGTAATTTATATAAAAATAATACTGATAATCACATGAAATTAGGCGTATGTCTTTTAGATATATCAACAGCTAAATCTTCATCTATACCTATATCAACAAGCCTTTGAACTCTATTAATATGCATTTTTTCTTTAAGATCTCCTACCAAATCCATACCTGTTTTATACTGACTATATGATGTACCGCCGCCTGCTAGAAATGCCATAGACTCTATAAGCAAAGTAGATTCTCCGTTTAACTCATCTAAATATTCTTTTCTTTTAAAAACTGCTTCTTTTAAAATATTAACTTTTTTAGGATTGTATTTTAAAACTTGTTTTATATGATTCATGCCATAAGCTACATGTCTTAATTCATCTATTCTAACTAATCTTAAAAGTTTTTTAGTAGCTTCATCTTGTGTGTATTTTTCTAAAAAACTTAACAAATCTACAAAAGTACCTTCACCCATTATATGAAGCAAAAAACTAGATTTTAAATAATTATTTTCTTTATACAAAGTATATAATGAATTTTGAGTTATTATTGAAGAATACTGAACTCCCATGCCATTGATATTAGCCCTTCTAATAAAAGCATCTATATGCCTCGCTTCATCATTCATAAGTGATGACAAAAATAAAGGTACTTCATAAAAATAAGGACTTATTTTTGATATGAATTTACTAGGAACATATAAAGCAGAAAATTCATTCTCAGTTAAATATGTCATAATTTGTGCTATAGCAAATTCCATATCCTTATCATAATTAGGTATTTCATTCCATTCTATATCTGAAGAACTATTCCACTGGCTCTTTTTTGTATCTTCGTAAAGCTTTGTTATATTATTATTCCATATATCTTCTTTATAATCCAAATCAAAACCATAATCAGGTGAACCATTTTCAGCTACACTGTTTCTTGGTGCAAGACCTATATTTGATTCTGGATAGCTTCTTAATTCTAATTTATCAGTGTCAAATTTAGGAAAATTAGTGCTAGATTTTTTCTTAATATAATAACTATACAATTCTTTATTTTTTATTTTATCAAGAAATGTTTCACCTTTAAATACACAGTACGATTTTAAATCACTTTCCAAATTATCAGAAAATGAAACTATTTCTATGATATCGTCTTTATCTGATATTAAAAGAGAATTTTCTATTCTAAAGAAAAAAGATTTTCCTATAGGCAAATCACCTAAAAATATACTTCTACTAACATTATAATTCATAAAGCTTCCTTAAAAGATAAGTGTAATATAATAATATTGTTATTTAGAATAAACGCACGGTTTATTATAGAGAGATTGTCTCGGGAAAATAAAAATTATTGTAGAAATAAATAGACATATAAACATTTTCTAATAAATACATTTTTTTATCCCAATCAATTTATTATTATGTATAATAACATGAAAAACATTAAAGTCAATATATTGAAAACAAAAATTATATTAAATAAATATAAAATCAGTTATAAAAAACATAAATACATATAAAAAAATGAATTATTAAAGTTAATAAACATTTTAATATAATCATTTTAAATCTTCTCTAGTATAATATCTTTTAATTTATTTTCATTTATTGTATACTCGTTTAATTATTAACTTCTTAATTTAAATAATTTTCTCATATATGATATTTTATTAATAATATTTTTAAATTTTGAAATATACAAAAAATATATCATATAAAAATATCAAAAACTAATTTATGGTTGACAATACAAAATTATAAAATATAATTCTCTCCAAATAACTATACTAAGGTTAGGTACGATGAAAAAGTTTTATTTAATAATGATCATATTTGCTATCTTTATATCATGCTCTAAAAATAACGCATCAGAAAATGACAGTACAATATGTGTTAATCTAGGCTCAGAGCCGAAAACTATAGACCCTGCTCTAAACATAACATTACAAGGTTCTACTTATGTAACTCATTTATTTGAATGTTTAACTACAAAATATAAGGACATAGAAATACAGCCAGGTGCTGCTGAAAGCTGGGATATTTCTGATGACGGACTTACATATATATTCCATTTAAGAACAAACGGTAAATGGTCTGATGGAAAACCATTAACAGCTCAGGATTTTGAATATTCTTGGAAGCGTGTTGTTGACCCTCAAACTGCAAGCGAGCCTAGTTATTTATTTGAGCCTATATTAAATTTTTCAAATGTTAATGGCGGATATTTGCCTGCAGATGAGTTTGGAATAAAAGCAATAGATGATTATACTTTGGAAGTTAAACTAGAATATCCTACTGCATACTTTTTAGAACTTGTAAATCTTCCAGTATTTTCTCCTGTAAGAAAAGACATGGTAGAAAAAGATCCTGATAACTGGACAAGAAATCCTGAAACATGTATAGGAAACGGTGCTTTTCTTTTAAAAGAGAGAAAAACTGATGAAAGCATCACTGTTGTAAAAAATACAAATTATTGGAATGCTGATACTATAGCAGCTCAAGAAATAAAATTTGTACTTATGGATAATCCTAATTCTTCAGTAGCAGGAGTCAAAGAGGGTTCTTTGCATTTTTCTGATCAATTTCCTTATCAGGATATAGATACATTAAGGGCAGAAGGCTTGATTGATACTGCAACTAGAATAGGAACGCAGTATTATGCCTTAAACACTACAAACGCTGTTTTAAAAGACAAAAGAGTAAGACGTGCATTATCACTTGCTATAGACAGAAACTATATAGTAGATAATGTATTAAAATCTGGAAGACCTGCAGGGGCATTAGTACCTTGGGGAGTTACTGATGCTGAGGGTTATTTCAGAGATAATGCGGGAGAATATATAAGCACTAATAAAGCGGATTATCAAAAAAATGTTGAAGAAGCTAAAAGATTAATGGCTGAGGCTGGTTATCCTAATGGGGAAGGCTTCCCAGTATTAGAATTTGCACTTACATTTAGTAATGATATACCTATGTTTGAGGCGGTGCAGAATATGTGGAAAGTTAATCTAGGAATAGATGTAAAACTTACTCAAATGGAATTTGCTCCTTTTATCCATGCATTTAGAACAGAAAGAAATTACACTATGGCAGCAGCTAGCTGGACTGGAAGCTATAATGATCCTACAACTTTTTTAAGTATGTTTGTAAGCTATTCATATAAAAATCACTCTCTATTTACAAATAAAGAATTTGATAATGCAATAATAACTGCTTCAAAAACAATAGATCAGAACATTAGAATGAAAGAACTGCATAAAGCAGAAAAAATACTTATAGAAGATGAGGCTGTTATAATACCTATAGCATACTTTGAACCTGCTGTATTAAAAAGTCCAAGACTGAAAGATGTATTTTATATTCCGTTTGCTCAGTATAAATTCTCATATTCGTATTTAGAGAAATAAATAATTATAAAGCTTATAAAAAATTAGTTTTGATATAAATTACATCTATTTTATAAAAAAGATTTTATAAAATAGTCATGCTGCAATATCATAGATATATAGTGATATATTATAAATAATATTTATAATTTTAATATAATAGACTTGTTTCAAAACTATTTTTATTTATAATTGCGGGGACTAGCCCCCGCACCCCCACTTCTTTTGGTGACCCAAAGAAGCAAAAAGACTACATATTTACATATTAAAATTATAAATTATACAACATGTAAAACATATGATTTGCATGATAATTAATATTATATAATTTAGCATAAAACAATAAACTATTAAAATTATTTGTCAAGTACTTTTAAAACAAGTCTAATGATATATATTATCTGTAAATAAATATACTTGACATATTTTTATTCACATAATATATTTATTAGCAATTAATTTTTAAAAATTAAAAAGGAAAAATTATGCCAACTTATGAATATAAATGTGAAAACTGCGGTCATGAATTTGAAGAGTTTCAATCAATAACTGCAGAAGCTAAAGCTACTTGTCCAGAATGCGGCAGCGAAGCTAAAAGAATGATATCTTTAAATAGCGGTATCATATTTAAAGGAAAAGGCTTTTACGTAAATGATTACAAAGCAAAAAACAGTGCTGCAGGCTCTTCAAGTTCTTCCCCTACTCCGCCTACAAAAAGCTGCTGAGGAGTTTGATTAAAGGCTTATAGGTTATAAGTTAATTTAAAAATATATACAAAAAACTATGTCAAAAAAAATATCTATAATGAATGTTTCAGAAGAGGATTTATCTAAATTCTGTGAGGAAAATAATTTTCCAAAGTTCCATGCTTCTCAGGTACTTGATTGGATATATAAAAAGTACGCTGTAAGTTTCGAAGATATGAGCAATATACCTAAAACTTTAAGAGCATTACTTGATGAAAACTATTTTATACATAATTCAAAAATAGAAACTATATCTGAAGATGAATATGGAACAAGAAAATTATTAATTTCATTATATGATAAGAAAAAAATAGAATCTGTTATTTTACAAAAAAAAGATAGAGTAACTTTTTGTCTCTCATCGCAGGTAGGATGCGGATACGGCTGTGCTTTCTGTGCTACTGGAAGTATGGGGTTATCACGTAATCTCACTGCTGATGAAATACTTGCTGAATTTATTTTAATGAGAGCTGTTACAAAAAAGGTAAATTCTATTGTATTTATGGGTATGGGTGAGCCTTTGGCAAATACCAAAAATCTCTTCAAAGCCATAGAAACAATTAACTCTTTTAAAGGATTTAATTTAGGTATAAGACATATTACTATATCAACTTCTGGTGAGGTAGTCGGAATAAAACAGCTTATAGAAAAAGATTTGGACTGCCGTCTTGCTGTTTCTCTGCATTCATTAAAAAATGAAGTGAGAGATAAAATTATGCCTATTAACAAGAGATATCCTATTGAAAACCTTATGGCTGTACTTAAAAGATACAGTAAAAATGGAAAAAGAATGATAACTTTTGAATGGGTGCTTATTAAAGATATTAATGATTCTGTTAATGATGCTTATAGACTTGTAAATTTAAAAAAAGAGTTTCCTTTCAAAGTAAATGTTATTCCTATGAATCCAGTAGAACATGCCCCCGAACTTCAAAGACCTAATAAAGATATTATATTGAGATTTAAGTCTATACTAAAAGATAATGGTATTGAGGTAGTAGAAAGATTTAAACAAGGTCAGGAAATTTTGGCAGGCTGCGGACAATTAGCTGTAAAAAATTTATAAAATACATACTATTTATTTTTTGTATAAATAATAGTATAATAATACTTAGATAAAAGTTAATTAATTAAGAGTTTTTTATGGAAAAATTTAATAGTTCTTTATTTAGCAGAAGATATGAGGGCTATAACTTAGAAAAGGAAATATGCATAATTAACAGAGGCATAGTAGAAAATGATGTATATGCCCTAGATTTTCTAAGAGAAGCTAATTATACATACAGCAAAGACAGGGATTATTTCTACTCTCTCTATTCTAAACTAGAAAAAAGCAATAACTGCGGAATATATTTAATATTAACTGCTATTCTCCTAAAAAAAGGAGATGAAAAAGCTAATATGAAAATAGCTGAAAAAAAAATAGATTTTCTTATGCAGAAAATATACGACTCTTATTATGCTAAATATAATATAGTAGAACATTTAGGCACTCCAAATAGTATTACAGTTATTAATGATGATATAATATATGAAGATGATAAAAGATATGAACTTATTAAAAGATTTCATGTAAAAAAATCGGCATTTGGATATTTTAGTGCTTTAAGTCCATATACTCCATATAATTTGAAAAAAACTCCTAACACTAATGATATTTTATTCATAAAGAAATCACTTCTTACAAACTACAGAATATATTATATACTTTTATTAGCTGAATATTCAAAAAAAGCAAAAAGACTCCTAAATATTATATTGAAAACTAATAATTATAAAGCTTTAATATATTTAATATTAACAGAAAAAGAAGGATTTAATATAACATATAAGGAAAGCCTTGATTATTTAAATGCATTTGATATAACTTTATCAGATATCATCATATCATATATATTTTTCTACTCTTATAATGATAGAATATCATATTATGATTCATTTGCTGTACAAATAAAAAATAAAGAGTTTAATAATTTTTTCTACTCTCTTATAAAGAACAACAGCGACTATTTTGAAAACTTATTTTCAAATAAAAATTTTATAAAAAGAATAACAAAAAACAGCAAAAATTTCATACCATTTTTAAATGAACTCTACAGTAAAGAAGTAAATTTTAACTCAAGTAAAGTGCTATGTTCTCTTCTTGAAAATAAATCAAAAAAAATAAGACAGGCTGCTATAAAAATCATTAACCGCAAGAAAAAAGAATCTTATGAATATTTAAAAGGTTTGGATAGTGATTTAGCAAAAGATATATTAAAAAAATGGAAAAATAAAAAGATTATTAATTCTGGTTTTAAAGATATCAATACTCTTGTAAACTTCGTTAATAAAAACTACAATAAAAAATATGAAAAAAACCTATTATGTATAGATGAGTCTATGCTCTATGGTGTTGTAAGCAAAGACACTAATCAAAATATTCCAATCATAGTAATGAAGTATATATATATGGAATATTCAAGATTAAAAAATCCTACAAAAATAAAAGATTTGGATAAACTTATATCATATTTTGATTTTAATTCATTTGTAACTGTAATAAAAAATGTATATGAAAAATGGATTCATGAAGGTGCTGATACATCTTATAAATATGTAATGATACCATATTTAGTATATGAAAATGAATATAAAATAGATAAAGTAGTTTATAAAATAAAAGAATGGTGCGAATCTGGAAGAATATCTCTTGCTAATTATGCCATATCTGCATTAGCTTCTAATGGCAGTATTAACTCTCTTATAGTTATTGATTATATATCAAGCAACTTTAAATATTTCCAAATAAAAAACACATCAAAATTGGCATTTAAATCCGTTGCTAAAAGATTAAACATATCTGAAGATAAATTAAGCGATAAAATAATACCTGATTTTGGAATAGACTTAAACGGTACAAAAACTCTTAAAGATGACAAATATTCTTTTACTATATATTTAAATGAAAAATTAGATATAGATAAAATATTAGACAATAATACCAACAAATACATTAATAAATTAGATAAATACAGCAATTTAGATAAAAACCTTTTAGATGAATTTAATAGTATAAAAAATCATATAAAAATATGCTATAAATTCCAAATAAGCAGATTGTATAAAGCATTAATGACTGGAAAAAGATGGACTATCGAAGATTGGAGAGATGTTTTTGCAAAAAACTATATTATGAATATATTGGCTGATATGTTTATATGGACTCTCTACAATAAAAATAATAAAATAGTAAAACATTTAAAATATAGCAGAAATGATAATTCATTCTATACATTGGATAATGAAAAATATAAAATAAATAAACAATATCAATTATCATTAGCAAGTCCGATAGAAATGTCTAAAGAAGATATAGAAAAATCAAAAACACTTATTTCAAAACTAAAAATTAAACAGCCTTTTAATCAAATGCAGGAAATAAAATTTCATTTTGAAGAAGGAGATATAAAAGAAAATATAATAGTAAAATATAGAAATAAAGAAGTAAAAATAAAAACTTTTAAAAGTTTAATAGATACATTAGATATGGAATTGGATTATGAAAACTCTTATATAGTAGGATACAAAATAATAGACTATTCTATATCTATAGGAGTAAAAATAAATTTAATAGGAATGGATAATGCCATAGAAGATAATGATATAATATTATTTGGAGATATAGTATTTTATAAAGTAGATACTAATGAAGTATTCTCATATAAAAATATTATAGACCCTACAGCATCAAATTTAAGATATGTACACTATATAATGTTTAATATAGATAATCATATAAAAAGAAATGCAAACAAAATAAAAAAAATAGAAACTATACAAAATAGAAACAGAAGGATAACAGACAATAAATGAAAGCGATTATAGTACTTCCAACATACAATGAAAAAGATAATATAGAAAAAATGATAAACACCGTATTAAATCTGCCTGAATACATAGAGCTATTAGTTGTAGATGATAATAGTCCTGATGGAACTGCAAGTATTGTAGAAAAGTATTTAAATAATGAGAGAGTTCATCTATTAAAAAGAGAAAAAAAAGAAGGATTAGGACCTGCATATATTGCTGGATTCAAGCATTCATTTCAATATAATCCAGACTATATAATAGAAATGGATGCTGACTTTTCTCATGATCCTAATTTTGTAATTAAATTTATAGAAAGAATGGAAGAAGAAAAACTTGATTTGGTTATAGGATCAAGATACTGCAATGGAATAAGTGTTGTAAATTGGCCTTTAAGAAGACTATTTTTATCATATTATGGAAATAGATATGCTTCATTTATATTAGGTTCAAAGATTATGGATATAACAGGCGGATTTAAATGTTTTAAGGCTTCAGTATTAAAGAAAATGAATTTTGATAATATTCTTTCTGCAGGGTATTCTTTTCAAATAGAGATGAACTATTCTTTTGAAAGCAACGGATACAAAGTAAAAGAAGAGCCTATTATATTTTATGAAAGAAGAAGCGGGCAATCTAAAATGTCAAAAAATATTATAGCTGAAGCATTATTTAGGGTTGTGCGTTTGAGATTCAGAAATAAAAAGAAATATTTTAATGGATAGTTAAAATGAAAAAGATAATATATATTATTTTTTATCTAGTTTTCATTATTTCATGTAATTCAAATGAAGTTAAAGAATTTGAAAAAGAAAATACAGAAAATAATTTTATAAAGATAAAGGTAGGTTACATATCGGATTTTGCAGGAGCTTCTGCAATTGCGATAGCAAAAAAGAAAGGATTTTTTGAAGAAGAAAATTTGGATGCGCAGTTATTTCAATTTTATAATGGTCATTCTGCTATATTATCAATAATTTCTAAAGAGATAGATTTTTCATATATAGGACATGCAGCTCATAATTTAATCATAAACGGAAAAGCACAAATTTTAGTTCCAAATTCGATAAGTAAAAGCGAAAAAATAATAGTAAATAAAGATTCTAATATTAATAGTATTTCAGATTTAAAAGGAAAGAATGTAGCAGCTCATTTCGGAACATCAGGCGAAATTATGCTTTATATGTCATTCAAAAAAGCAGGATTAAATAAAAAAGATGTTAATCTTATGAATATAAACATAACAAATTTGGAAAACTATCTAATAAATGGAAAAGCTGATGCTATATCTACTTGGCTGTATCTTACAAACGATTATAAGGTGCTGGCTTATATTACAAACTATTCAGATGATATTATATTAACAAGCAGCTTTGTATCTAGTTTAGAATATATTAATAAATATCCGCAAATAGCAGAAAAATTTTCAAGAGCAATATTAAAAGCAATGGATTATAGAAAATACAATATAAATGAAGCCGCTGAATTAACAGCAGAACTTATAGGAAATAAAGCAGATGATGTAAAAAAAGAAATAGACAGCGGTATATGGTTTTCATCATCAGATATAGAAAATGCTTTAAAATCAGACGATATATTAAGATGGTATGAAGCTCAAGAGCAGGTATTTTTATATTATGATACAATAAAAGAAGCCGTACCAGTAACAAATTATATACAATTAGAAATGCTTAAAAATATAGTAAACAACTTGTAATTTAAGGAAGATTTTATGAAGAAAATAATTTATATTCTTTTTATGATAATCAGCATCATATCATGCTCTAATAAAGAAGAGAAAGAAGAGAAAGTTCAAAAAACAAAAATAAGAGTAGGATATTTATATGAATTTGCTGGGGCTTCTGCTGTTGCTGTAGCTAAAGAAAAAGGTTTTTTTGAAGAAGAAAATTTAGATGCTGAATTATATGAATTTTTTAACGGACATGCGGCTATTTTGTCTATGATATCAGAAGAGATTGACTTTGCATACATAGGACATGCGGCTCATAATCTAATAATAGACGGGAAAGCACAAATTTTAATACCGAATGGAATAAGCAAGGGTGAAAAAATAATAACAGCTAAATCTAATAATATAAATACAATCTCAGATTTAAAAGGAAAAACTGTAGCTACCCATTTTGGTACATCTGGAGAAGCTATGCTGCTTGTAGCTTTAGAAAATGCAGGACTTACAAAAAAAGATATTAATTTATTAAATGTTAATATCACCAATTTGGAGAATACTCTTATAAATAGAGAAGCTGATGTTATATCTACTTGGGAGCCTTATACAACACATATAAGCGGCAGTGATTATAAAATGCTTGCTGATATTACTAATTATTCTGATAAAATTATATTAACAAGCAGTTTTGTATCTACTTTGGAATATATCAATAATCATAGGGAAACAGTATCTAAATTTTCAAGAGCAATATTAAAAGCAATGGATTATAGAAAGGATCATATAGATGAAGCTGTAGAGTTTGTATCAAAACTTAATGGAAACAGTATATATGCAATAAAAGAAGAAATAGATACTGGAATATGGTTTTCATCATCGGATATAAGTAATGCCTGCGAATCAGGTGATATATTAAAATGGTATGAAACCCAGCAGAAAGTATTTTTAAACTCACAAATAATTGATAAAGATGTACCAGTTACAAATTATATACAATTAGAACTATTAAGAAGCATATTAAATACTTTATAATACCATATTAACACCAATACTTCTAAACTGCTCTATAAAGTTAAAAGATGATTTATTAATAGACTGAGCATCATCTATTGTGATAGGATTATCTGAAACTATAGAAGCAACCGCAAGAGACATAGCTATTCTATGATCATTATGAGAAGTTGTTTTTCCGCCTCCCAATTTTTCTATTCCCTCTATAAAAATCTCATTTTCTGTAACTTCTATTTTTGCCCCTATTTTACTAAAGCTGTCTTTAAGATCATTTATTCTGTCGCTTTCTTTGTATCTCAATCTTGAAGCATTGTACAATTTTGTTCTTCCCTTTGCTGTAGAAGCAAGAGATGTTATTATAGGAGCTAAATCTGGAATATTTGCAATATCTATATCCATAGCATTAAGCCTGTTTGCCTTTTTTATAGTTATAGAATTATCATCATTATAAATTATAGGTGCTCCCATAAACTTAAGTATATTAAGTATTTCTTTATCACCCTGTATAGAATATTTATTAAGTCCATACAAAGTAATCTCCCCTCCTAAAGCACCAGCAGCAGCAAAAAAAGCAGCATGCGACCAATCAGATTCTACTTCATAATCAGTAAGAGAATATTCCTGATTACCGTATACTTCTATTACATCGTTTCCTTTTCTCAAAGTTTCTATATTAGCATGTTTAAGCGTCTTTAATGTCATCATAACATAAGGTGCAGATTCAAGTTCTCCTTCTATTATAATCTTTGAATCTCCTTCCAATAAAGGCAAAGCAAATAAAAGTCCGCTTACAAATTGACTGCTAACATTACCAGCAACTTTAAACTCACCGCTTTTTAATTTGCCAGATACTTTAAGAGAATCCTCATTAATAGAAAACTCTAGTCCCTGTTCTTTCCATATATTTTTATATACTTCCATAGGTCTTGAAAATAACTTTTTAGATCCGACAAAAGTGCAGTTAAGTCCAAGTGCGGATACAATAGGAATTAAAAGCCTCAAACTAGTACCTGATTCTTTTACATCTATAGTTAATTCTTTTTTATATTCTTTTTTAGGAACAACTTTAAGTCCGTCATCAATAAGTTCTAAATCTGCAAAATTAGAAACAGCCTCTTTAGTAACTTCTATATCGATACTTACATTATCAATCCAAGGTTTTATAATATTAGGACTTTTAGATAAAGCAGAAGCTATTAAAGCTCTATGTGCATCACTTTTACTCATTTGAATATAAACAGAACCAAAAATTTCTGAAGGTTTAATAG
Organism: uncultured Brachyspira sp.; assembly: GCF_949287625.1. GTDB lineage: Bacteria > Spirochaetota > Brachyspiria > Brachyspirales > Brachyspiraceae > Brachyspira. Next base: position 13,193 of record NZ_CASEGO010000056.1, read on the forward strand.
TTAAAGGCATAACAATAACTCCTAAATACAACTTTTACTGCAATATAGAATCTACAAAACTTTCAGCATCAAATTCCTTAAAGTCATCAACCTTTTCCCCAAATCCTCCATAGTATATAGGAAGAGCTAAATAATGAGCTATACTTATTGCAACTCCGCCTTTAGCAGTGCTGTCTAATTTTGAAACTATAGCACCCTGTATATTTAAAGCATTTGTAAAAACTTTAGCCTGTTCTATTCCATTATGTCCTACATTAGCATCCAATACCAAGATAGGTATAAAATTAAATTCACTGAATCTTTCAGTGGCTATCTTTTTCATTTTCTCAAGCTGTCTTACCAAATTTTCCTGATTATGAAATCTTCCAGCTGTATCAACTATTACAATATCAGCATCTGCAGCCTTAGCTTTATCCAATGCTGAGAATAATACACTTGCAGGATCTCCAGCCTGCTGACCTTTTACTATTGTAACAGAAAGCCTATTAGCCCACTCTTCTAACTGTTCTATTGCTGCTGCTCTGAATGTATCCGCTGCTGCTAATATTACTTTATGATCTTTCTTTAAGATATTGGCTAATTTTGCTATTGATGTAGTTTTACCAACACCATTTACTCCAACTATAAAAAGTATATTTTTATCTTTTAATTCTATTTTTTTGGATATAAACTTTGATATTAAAATTTCTCTTAAATATTTTTTTGCTTCTGAAGGATCCTTTATATTTTCTTTTTCTATAGCCTCTCTTAATTTTGAAATAATATCTTTTGTAGTTTCTACTCCAGCATCGGCCGTTATCAATGTATTTTCCAAACTGGCAAAAAACTCATCGTTAATAGATGAAGTATTAAAAATTGATGATAATGAAAATTTGCTTTTGGCACTGGTTAAAGACACTTTAGGTTTGCTTTTAGATTTTTTCATTAAAACTAAAAGTATGATAAGTATAACTATAACAGCACATGCTATTATTATAATATTCATAGATGACATTTATTTCTCCAATTAAAAAAATTATTGAAAATATTATATAAGCTATTAATATTTTTTCAAGTTATAAATTGTTATATAATATAAAAAAAGCATCGATAATAAAAATTATTATCAATGCTTCTTTTGCCTCTTTTATAATAAATTTATACTTTTAATTAATTAAAAACTTGAAAAGAACTAGCTGTAGCATTACATAAAGGACATTTGCTAGGAGCACTTCCTGCTTCTATATATCCGCAAACTGGGCATAGATAATATCCTTCAGGTAAAGTTTTATTAGCATTTAAATCCTGCATAGTTTTAGTATATAAGCTAGCATGAGTTTTTTCTACAGCACCTGTTCTGTTCATTAAATCAGCAACATTTTTATTTTTTTCAGCAGAAGCTACTTTACTGAATGCAGGGTACATTTTTGTATATTCATAAGTTTCGCCAGCTATACCGCTTTTTAAATTATCAACATCAGAAGAAGTTTTTACAGCATTAATTGTAGCTTTTAAAGGAGTTGATGATAATTTAGAAGAAATAGCAATCTCATTTAAAAGTTTAGCATGTATAGCTTCAGCTGCAGAAGCTGCTCTAAACATAGCTGCTACGCTTTTATTTTTTGCTACTTTAGCATATTCAGCATAAGAAGCAGAAGCATTCATTTCACCATTATATGATTGTGATAAACCGTCCAATGTAGATTTAGCTGTTTGTCCGTATACAAAACTAGCAAAAACAAATGATAATAATAAAAATAAACTAATTTTTTTAATCATACTTTTTTCCTTTTTTTAATATAGTGTTTAGATTTTTATATATGAGAGGCAGTCATATACGATATAAACAGTTTATTTCGAAAAAAGGTTAAATAAAAAAGCAATATTTTTTATTATATTATATCTTTTTAGTTAATAATGAATACGTTAAAATATTGTAAAATAATTAAAACATATGTTAGAGATATATTACAATTTTTTATATACTCCATACCTGTATGATGTTTCTAAAAATTTACATATTTTAAAATATTAAATTAATTATTATGCAATAATAAAGGGGCTTTATAAAGCCCCTTATATCATTCTTATTATAAAAATATTATTTACGCATATCTTTAATAACTTTTGCTAGTATAGACATACCTTTATCTATATCTTCGGGTTTAGAGTTAGTATAATTAAGTCTTAAAGTACCTAATCCTCTTTTAGCCTCATAGAAAGGCTCTCCCGGAACAACAGCAACTCCAGCCTCAGCAGCCTTTTTATAAAACTCAACTGCATCAATTCCTTTAGGAAGCGTAGCCCATACAAACATACCGCCCTCTGGGTGTGTCCAATGCATATCATCTGGCAAATGCTTATCCATAGCTTCAAGCATATATCCGCATTGTCTTCCATACATATCTATAATTTTTTTGATATGTGCATCATAATCATTGTCTTCAAAATACTGAGTAACAACCACCTGAACAAATGTACTTGTGTGCATATCTATGAGCTGTTTATACTCTGTCATTTTCTGCATAAGCTCTTTAATTCCGCATACTATCCAGCCTATTCTCAAACCAGGTGAAACTGTTTTTGAGAAAGTACCCAAAAGTATAGCCTGTTCTCCTAAATATGTATAAAGAGATCTTTGATGCTCACCTTTAAATCTTAATTCTCCGTAAGGATTATCTTCTATAAAGAATGTATCCTTGCCTTTCATTATTTCAGCTATTTTTTCTCTTACAGCATTTGTATAAGTTATTCCTGTTGGGTTTTGGAAGTTAGGAACTGCATAAAAGAATTTATGATCATACTTATTCATAGATTCTCTAAATTGTTCTACATCTGCTCCATCTTCATTCAAATCAATAGTTTTAATATTAGGATTATATAGATGAAATGACTGTAAGGCTGCTAAATATGACGGATCTTCCACCAAAACAGTATCACTTGGATCTACCAAACATGAAGAAATAACATCTAACGCCTGCTGTGAGCCGTTTGTAATGAGAATATCTTTTGCTTCTACATTAATACCTTGTTTTCTGTACCTATTGGCAATAAACTCTCTTAAAGGTCCGTATCCTTCAGCACTATTGTACTGCAAAGCATAAGTACCTTTAGTTTCCAATACTTTAATAGCTGCTGCTTTTATTTCCTCTACTGGAAAAGAAGCAGGATTAGGCAATCCTCCTGCAAATGATATCAAATCACCTTTTGCAGCTACTTCTAAAATCATCTTAACAAAATTACCTTGAAAATCTTCTTGTAATGCTCTTTTTGATAATCTTAATTTCATAATCCTATCCATTTAAAAAATTTCTTAAATATTATACACTACTATTAACAATAATGCTATATTAATTTACAATTTTTTTGCACGGGTTCCATACATATTGCATTTAAGTATTCCTTAATTTCTTAAAGTATAGCATAGGAGTATCATAATTTAAAGTAGAATGTATTCTTTT
>NZ_CASEGO010000057.1 GCF_949287625.1 uncultured Brachyspira sp.
CCGTAAGTTGCATTAAACCAAATACACAACTTATAAGCAAGTTCAAGCATTAAACAAGCACGTTCAAACGAATCTAAATTTGCGTGAACCGCTTCATTTCTTGCCTTTCTTAATCCGTATAAAATATCATCAATGTCCCTTGGTAAAAGCGCTTTTGCTTTCAATTGACGAATTTTATCTGCTTGCGTGTTTGCATCTTCGGGCATAACAATACCGTTGACGTCAACAATGTAGCTTACAATGTGTTCAGCTAACATTCCGAGTTTTATTAAACACGAATTCGGGTCATCGTATATGTAATTTTCTGCCGTTTGCGCAAGCTTTGCCACTAACGGCCATTCTTTTTGTAAGAAATCAAAATTTGACATAACGTCTCCTTTTTAGACTTTTTGCTAAAATCATTTTGATTTTAGCATAGTATATATGACAATTTTTGTCATAGTAATATGCTACGTTAATAATCATAAAATAAATATTAAATACAGGAGGTTTTATATGGCTCAAAATTTTTACTGTGAATACTGCGGAACAAGATATTCTTCAATAGGTGCTCTTACAGGCGGAGCTTGTATCAAACATCCAGATGGCCCAAATAAAGGAAAGCATAAACTATATGAAGGCGGAGAAAAATCAGACTATTTCTGTAAATATTGCGGAAATAAGTATCATTCAATAGCTTCATTAACAAATGGACATTGTATTAAACATCCAAATGGTCCTAACAAAGGATATCATTCACCAGCTTTATAAACAAATTATTTTTTATTTTTGTGCATAGTAATTTATTTTATTATGCACATATTTTATTTACAAGTATTGACTTTAAGTATATAATATAATATACTTAAATATAAGGAGTATAATAAATGACAGCAGAAAATCTACTAGATTTTGTTTTAAATGAGAAGCAAAATATCTTTAATGAAATTAAAGAAAAAATAAGTCCTGAAATTAATATTATAAACTCTATAAAAGAAAGTTTTGATGAGGTAAATAACAGCATATTATTATTTAATCTATTAAAATTCAATGCCAAAATTAATAATAAAGATTTGAACATAGCAAGAAAATTTGCTGAAAAATATATTACTAATATAGATAATAGTCAAATATCAGTATTTAATGAATATGCAATATCAAGCGGAAGACTTGATTTATTTATAAAAAATGCTTCATTCCAATTAATAATAGAAAACAAGATAAATGCCGATGACCAAGAATTACAGCTAGAACGTTATTATAAAGAATTATCTAGTATCCAAAAAAATACATTCATAATATATTTAACAAGAGACGGAAAAGAACCTTCTGAAAAATCTTTATCTGCCTGTATAAAAGATAAACTTTTAAATGAAAATAAACTTATATGCTTATCGCATGAAGATATAGGAGATTTTATAAATAATGATATAATAGAAAAAATTCCAGATTTATCAGATAAAAAATACCAATCGTTATATTCAGCCTTAATACAAATTAGAGATAATGAATATTTAATAAGCAATATCAATAAGGAGAAAAATATGTCAAAAGAAATTATTAAAAATCATTTAGAAAAAAATAGAGATTTTAAAGAAGAAATGGATTTAAATAAAATAAATGAATATGCTGTTTTATTTAATGCTCTAAATGAAGAAATATATAATAAAAAATTAGATTTTTATAAACAACTTGTAAATAAATTAAAAGAAAAATATTCAAATATAGAAACTATTGCTGATAATGAAAATACATACCATATTGGATTTAAAGATATTTGTAACTGCAAATATTTTAATTTATATATAAGATATTCTTTTGCGGATAAAAAGAGAATAAAAGAAGATATACAAATATATTATTATTGTGAAGATAGAGATAATGATAAAATGTATAAAATATTACAAAATCACTGCGATGGAGCTTGGCATGACGGAGAAGACGGATATTATTTCGGTATCAATAATCAATTAAAATCAATAGAAGTAAAAACTCCTGAAAATGTGGCTGCAAAAATAATAGATATAATTAATGCAATATCTGATGAATTTAATAAAAATTAATTAATATTAAAGTGCTTGATCTATATTTTTTAATCAAGCACTTTTTAATAATTTATCTTTTACTAAACACTTTATTAAATAACCTGTCAATAAAATATTCTATATAGCCCAAAAATGCAAAAAACAAAGTGATAAAAAATACATTTCTTAATACTGTTTTAAGTCCGTATTTATCTATATCAACAAAAAAGTAAGGATAATAACTTCCGTCTGAAAAAGGACTTCCTACTCTAGCCCTTACAAGTACAAACAAAAAATATAAAAGCGGTATTATAAGCCAAAGAATAGGATCTATTATTTTATAAATGCCTTTCTTATCAAAAATAATATAATCAAAAATAGTCATAATAGGCAGTATATAATGAAGTATAATATTTCTAATATAATCAATACCTTCTAATTTACCAGAAGTAGGACTCAATAAAAAATGATACACCAAAAATGTAACTGTTATAGACATGGTAACAGCACCTTTAAATCTAGGATAAAATGTTTCTTTTTTATTTATAATATTTAAAATATCCAAAATAAAATACACTATTACAAGTATATTGCTTTGATATGTGAAATAGTATGCTGTTTCTATATCAAGTTTTATATTTGTAAAATTACTGCCATAAAAAAATCCATTAAGTACAGCGAAAGCCCCAATTATAATTATTACTGCTTTGAATATTATAGAAAAAATAGACATAACACACTCATAAAAACATTAATATTACTAAATATTATAAATCTTTTTATAAATAAAAAAAGATGAACAGAAAAATAAATCTGATCATCTTTTTTAAATTTATTATTAATTATAATACAATCATGCAATAGGCATTATACTAAAGTTCATAGACTCTATTACTCTAAGCAAAGCATAAGCCGTGTCCAATGATGTAATGCATGATATATTATTTTCAGCAGATGCCCTTCTTAATTCCAAACTATCAGAATGAGTCTGACTGTTAGTTTCTATTGTATTGATAACATAATCAACCCTTCCTAGTCTTATGGTATCTACTATATTTTCAAAACCTTCTTCATCAATCTTTGAAACTTCTTTAACATAAAGACCTTCTCTTCTTAAGAAATTGGCAGTACCTTTTGTAGCATATATTCCATAACCAATATTAGAAAATCTTTTAGCCAAGTCTAATACTTCATCTTTATGATTATCAGATATAGTAAGAAGCACATTTCCCTGAAGAGGTATTTTAATTCCGCTTGCTATTAATGCCTTATATAAAGCCTTCTCAAAATTAACATCAAAACCTAAAGCCTCTCCTGTACTTTTCATCTCCGGACCAAGTATAGTATCGACTCTTCTTAATTTGGCAAAAGAAAATACAGGTGCCTTAACAAATACATTTTTAGATTCTTCTTCATATATATTATTATAACCCTGCTCTTTTAATGATTTCCCAAGTATGCACATAGTAGCCGCATTAGCCATTGGAACATTTGTTATCTTGCTTAAAAAAGGCACTGTTCTGCTGCTTCTAGGATTAACTTCAAGAACATAAACATTATCATTTTTATCAACTATAAACTGTATATTGTAAAGCCCTATAAAATTAAAGCCCTCTCCTATTCTCTTAGTATAATCAATAATAGTATCTTTTACTTTTCTTGAAATAGTCTGTGCTGGATATACACTTATAGAATCTCCAGAGTGAATACCAGCTCTTTCGATATGCTCCATAATACCCGCAATAAATACATTATGCTCACTGTCTGCAATAGCATCAATTTCTATTTCTTTACCTATAACATATTTATCAATCAATATTGGAGCTTTATTGCTTATCTCTTTTACAGCAGTCTCCATATATATTTTTAAAGAAGCATCATTATCAACTATCTCCATAGCACGTCCGCCAAGTACATAACTCGGACGTACCAAAACAGGATAACCTATATCTTTAGCTATTATCACAGCTTCATCTATTGTAAAAGCAGTTTTTCCTTTAGGCTGCGGTATATCAAGAGCTTTCAACATCTCTTCAAATTCATGTCTGTCTTCTGCTTTATTAATATTTTCTAATGAAGTACCTAATATATTAACTCCATGCATAACTAATTTTTCTGCCAAGTTAATAGCAGTCTGTCCGCCGAACTGTACTATAACTCCTCTAGGTTTTTCTAATTCCACTATATGCATAACGTCCTCTATAGTAAGAGGTTCAAAATAAAGTTTATCCGATATTGAAAAATCTGTTGACACTGTTTCTGGATTATTATTTATTACTATAGCCTCATATCCAGCCTCTCTTATGGTCATAACACAGTGAACAGTAGAATAATCAAACTCCACACCCTGCCCTATTCTTATAGGTCCAGAGCCTAATACTATTATGCTTTCTTTGCCGCTTTTTACAGATTCATTTTCTTTTTCATAAGTAGAATAAAAATAAGGAGTCTCACTTTCAAACTCTCCAGCACAAGTATCAACCATTTTGTATACTGGCACTATATTATTTTCATGTCTTAATTTGTATAAATCAATCTCTTCAATACCCCAAACTTTTGATATATAGCTGTCAGAAAATCCTCTCTCCTTACATTCTCTTAATACATCTATATTCATTTTATTATTTTCTAATTTTTCTTCTAATATAATTATATTTTTTATTTTTTCTAAAAAGAATCTGTCTATATGAGTAATATATATAATATCATTAATATCTTCACCTCTTCTTAAGAGCTCAGCTATAATAAATATTCTTAAATCATCTCTTAATTCTATACGCTCCCATAATTTTTTGGTGGTATAATTAGAAACATCATTATGAATTATATGATCGCATTTTATTTCAAGAGAACGCACAGCTTTTAAAAATGACTCTTCAAAATTTCGTCCTATACTCATAACTTCGCCTGTAGCTTTCATCTGAGTACCAAGCTGTCTGTCGGCATTAGGAAATTTATCAAAAGGAAGTCTTGGGAATTTTGTAACTATATAGTCAATAGAAGGCTCAAAACATGCATAACTTTTTTTTGTAATAGGATTAAGTATTTCATCTAAAGTCATACCCACAGCTATTTTCGCACTTATTTTAGCAATAGGATATCCAGTAGCCTTACTAGCCAAAGCACTGGAACGAGATACTCTAGGATTAACTTCTATTATATAATAATTAAAACTTTTAGGATCAAGTGCAAGCTGTACATTGCATCCTCCGCAAATTTTTAAAGCCCTTATTATTTTAAGACTTGCATTTCTAAGCATTTGATTTTCTCTGTCGCTTAATGTCTGACAAGGAGCTGCTACTATACTGTCTCCAGTATGTATGCCTACTGGGTCAACATTTTCCATATTACATACTACTATAGCATTGTCATTATTATCACGCATAACCTCGTATTCTATTTCTTTATATCCAGCAATACTTTTTTCAACCAAGCATTCATGTACTGGACTTATTTTTAATCCGCTTTCGCATATTTCGATTAACTCTTTTTCATTGCGTGCAAATCCCCCTCCAGTGCCTCCAAGAGTGTATGCAGGACGCACAACCAAGTGATATCCTATTTTATTTGCAAAAGCAACCGCCTCTTCTACACTATGCACTATAACACTGTCTGGTACAGGCTCATTAATATCATTCATAAGTTTTTTAAAAAGCTCTCTGTCTTCAGCACAGTTTATAGCATTTAAATCCGTTCCTAAAATTTCAACATTATATTCATCTAATATCCCGCTTTCTGCAAGCTCAACAACCAAATTAAGACCAGTCTGTCCTCCTAAAGAACCAAGTATCGCATCTGGTCTTTCTTTATAAATTATTCTTTTAGCAAAATCCAAATTAATAGGCTCAATATACACTTTATCTGCCACAGCACTATCAGTCATAATAGTAGCAGGATTAGAATTGATAAGTATAACCTCATAACCTTCTTCTTTCAAAGATTGGCAAGCCTGAGTACCTGCATAATCAAACTCTGCAGCCTGACCTATCACTATAGGACCTGAACCTATTACTAATATTTTTTTTATATCATTTCTTTTAGGCATTTTTTACCCCTTCATTCATCATATTAATAAACTTGTCAAATAAATATTTACTGTCCTCAGGTCCCGGATTAGACTCTGGGTGATACTGAACAGAAAATACAGGATACTTTTTATGTTTAACTCCCTCTACACTTCCGTCATTTAAAGATATATGAGTTATAATTAAGCCAGTATTATGTAAACTCTCTTTCTCAACAGCATAGCTATGATTCTGACTTGTTATGCTTACCTTTGAAGTTTCTAAATCTTTAACAGGGTGATTTCCTCCCCTATGTCCGAATTTTAATTTAATTGTATTTGCTCCGCATGCCAAACTTATAAGCTGATGCCCCAAGCATATACCAAATATTGGCACTTTTCCTATAAGCTCTCTTATAGTATTGATTGATTCCTTTACATCTTTGGGATCCCCAGGTCCGTTTGAAAGCATTATACCGTCTGGATTTAAGCTCATTATAGTTTTATAATCTGTATCATAAGGCACTACCACCAAATCACAATCTCTTTTGCTTAATTCTCTTATTATTCCAAGTTTTGCTCCGAAATCAATTAGTACAACTTTTTTTCCTCTGTTTGGTATAGGAAAGGCATTTTTCGTAGAAACTCTTTTTACATGATCATTCATATAAGGAGTCTCTTTAAGCATTTTTACTATATCATCTTTATTATCTATAGTATCGCTCATCACAGCTTTAAGAGTACCTACCTCCCTTATTTTTTTTGTTATCTCTCTTGTATCAATATTTTCTATAGCTGGAATATTTTTTAATTTTAAAAACTCGTCTATAGTTTCAGCACTCCTGAAATTATTAGGACTCTTACAAGCCTCTTTAACTACAAATCCGAATATAGCTGGATTCAAACTTTCAAAATCATCTCTGTTTATACCGTAATTGCCTATCAAGGGATAAGTCATAACGGTTATTTGTCCGCAGTATGATAAATCTGAAAGTATTTCCTGATAACCTGTCATAGATGTATTAAAAACCAATTCCCCTATTCTAAAATTATCCGAACCAAATCCTATGCCTTCATAATGACTTCCGTCTTCAAGTATTAAATAACGTTTCAATTTTAGCCTTCCTATTATTCTAAATTTTTTTTAGATTTTTAATTAAAATAAAAAAAAGATTGGAAATCAACAAAATGTCAATCTCCAATCTTTTTTAAGATTATTAAACACTGCATCGTTTGCAGAATTTTCTTTAATTTATATTTCTTATAATTCATAACATTATTTTTCATATTTTATTTTGATACACTATAACATATATAATTAATATTACAATCATTTTTTACAAAAAGTAAGATAAATATACCTAAACAAATATAATTCGTAAAAAAATTAATTTTTTTAATTTAAAATATTTGCGGGGCTTTGCCAACCACGCTTGTGCCCAGTTCTTTTGTGACGCCTGTCCGTGCCGTAGGCAGGTGCGGCACATACGAAGTACGCCTGCGGCGAGAAGCAGGCACAGCCCGCCCGCTCTGCGTACCTTCGGTAGCAAAAGCTACATTTCAGGCTAAATTTAATAATATATTCTACGTATAAAACATAATTAGTACTATTTAGTATTATTTTTTAGACTTGCACTTTCGCGAAGCGTATCCGAGCTTGTCGAGGATATAAGGTTCTTTGACGAAGTCCGCAGAGCGTGTACGGCAAAAAAGTTGATAATTCTATATAATGTACATCAGTTTACAAAATGAAATCGTTCCAGTATATACCTAAACAGATATAGTTTGTCAAAAAATAAATTTTTAAATTTTAGATTTGTGGGGACTAGCCCCCACACCCCCAGTTCTTTTGTTGACACAAAGAACCAAAAAGACTGTTTTAGCCCAAATTTCGGGTATTACCATACATTTAATACATATCTTTAAAATATAAAGTTCTAGCAATTGCATTTTTCGTGAAACGTATCCGAAGGATAAAAACTTTGACGAAGTCCGCCTGCGACCGAAGGAAGTACTGTTAAGTATGGTGTGCGGCGGGAAAAAGAACAATAAAAAATTGACAAACTTAAAAATTTTTAGTATATACCTAAACAAATACAATTTGTCGAATTTTAGTTATCTATGAATGTAATTACCATTTATTTGTAATATAATATATTTTTATTAATCAATAAAATATGCTTTAGATGCATATTAAATTACTTATTTGGTATAATAATAGGTAATCAGCCGCACGTATCGTTGACATTTGATAAGAATAAAACAATACCGTGCGGGAAGGTGCAGCGGCTCGCTTAAAAATTTTCAGTATATACTGCTTTCAAAATCGATTTTTATTTTATAAAGTAATTAAAGAAGCTTTTAAACAAGCAATTATAATACTAAAATAAAAAACTTTTATATAACATTAATACATAAAAAGCCTTGAAAAATTATTATTTATATTATATTCTATATTGAATACTACTAATGATAATTATTTTTATTAATTAATAACAATAAAGGATAATACTATGAAAACATGGAACGGACTTTTAAGAGAGTACAAAGAATATTTACCTATTACAGATAAAACCCCGCTTATTACATTAAATGAGGGAAATACTCCTTTAATAAAAGCTGAAAAAATAGGAAAAGAACTTGGCGGAATAGAATTATATTTCAAATATGACGGTCTTAATCCTACAGGCTCATTCAAAGACAGGGGAATGGTTATGGCAGTTGCTAAGGCACTTGAAGAAGGTTCAAAAGCTATTATGTGTGCTTCTACTGGCAATACTTCTGCATCAGCTGCTGCTTATGCTGCTAGAAGCGGTATTCAATGTATAGTAGTTATACCAGATGGTAATATTGCTTTGGGAAAATTAGCTCAGGCTTTGATGTACGGAGCTAAAGTTATAGCTATTAAAGGTAATTTTGATGAAGCCTTAAAAGCTGTTGTTGATATTACAAATAAATATCCTATTACATTAGTAAACTCAATTAACCCTTTCAGACTTCAGGGACAAAAAACTTCAGCATTTGAAATTTGCGATGCATTGGGAAAAGCTCCTGATTATTTGGCTATACCTGTAGGAAATGCTGGAAATATATCTGCTTATTGGATGGGTTTTAAAGAATATAAAGAAAATGGAAAAGTATCAAATTTACCTAAAATGATAGGTTTTGAAGCTGAAGGATGTGCTGCCATAGTACAAAATAAAGTAATAGAAAATCCTCAAACTATTGCTACAGCTATAAAAATCGGTAATCCTGCAAGCTGGAAATTAGCGGTTAATGCTTCTAATGAATCAAACGGATTTATAGATTCTGTTACCGATGATGAAATATTAGAGGCTTATAAAATGCTCACAAGAGAAGAAGGAATATTTGCTGAACCTGCTTCTGCTGCTTCTCTTGCTGGAGTTATAAAAACTTATAAGGCTGGAAAATTAAACAAAGGAGACACTGTAGTTTCTGTACTCACAGGCAACGGACTTAAAGACCCAGATAACGCTATAAAAATTTGCTCTGCTCCTATAAAAGTTGATAACAATATAGAAGAAATAAGGAAGGCTATAGGAATATAATAGGAATATAATAGGAATATAATATGAATAAAACTCAAAAGAAAAACAATAAAGAAAATAAAAATAATATAACAAACAAAAAACTTGTAACTTTTAAAATACCTGCTACTAGTGCTAATATAGGTTCTGCTTTTGACAGTGTAGGACTAGCTTTAGATTTGTATAATGAAATACATATATACGAAAATAATAATTCTAAAAAAATAGATTTTGAGATAACAGGCGAAGGTGAAGAAGAAATATCAAAAGACGATAATATGATATTCTCTGCTATGAAACTGGTATTTAAAAAATTAAAAGCAAAGCCTGATAAAGGATATATAATAAAATGTATAAATAGGATACCGCTTTCAAGAGGGCTTGGAAGCAGTTCCGCAGCTATAATAGGAGGTTTATTGACTGCCAATTATATATTAGGAAATAAACTCTCACTTGAAAATGAAATATTAAATATGTCAGTTCAGCTTGAAGGACACCCAGACAATGTATCGCCTGCTATATTAGGCGGAATAATATCTGGGGTTGTAAGAAAAGATGAAGATTTTAAATATGTTAAAATAAATCCTCCTAAAGGATTAAAAGCAGTAGTTGCAATACCTAATTTTTATTTAAGTACAGAAAAAGCTAGGAATGCTCTTCCTAAAGAGATTAGCTTAAAAGATGCTATATTTAATATTTCAAGGGCTGCACTTCTTACTTCTGCTTTATCTTCTAACAGACTTGATTTGCTTGAAGTTGCAACTGACGATAAACTTCATCAGGATTATAGAGCTAAGTTTATACCTGGTCTAAAAGAGTTATTTAAACAGGTAAAAATGGCTGGTGCATACTCTGTTACTATAAGCGGAGCAGGCTCTTCAATACTTGCTTTGGTTAAAGATGATGAAAAAATAATCAAAAAAGTTTCTGAAGCTATGGAAAATAGTTTTTCTAAAAAGAAAATAAAATCCGAAATAAAAGTTCTTAATATTCCTAAAAAAGGTATTATCATAAAATAATATAAACAAATATTAAAGAAGCATGCTATTTTTTTTAATGGCATGCTTTTTATTTTATTTAATATTTTTATTGATTTATATATTTTTGATAATATAATAATTTGATAATCACAAAATAATATATTAAAATACTAAAGGAATTATTATGTCAAAAATATTAACGTATCTTATATTAATAATAAGCATTATAAGCTGTTCAAATAATACAAGTAATATAACTGCAAAAGCATCAGATTATTCAGATAAAAATAATTGGCTTAATATAGCAGAAAATCAAAATGAAAGAGAAGCTGATGTTTTTTATTTGTATCCTACAACTTGGTCAAGAGAAAATACTAACGAAGATATGATATGCCCTATAGATTCGCCTTCTATGAGAAGATATACTACAAATGTAATGACTGAACAAACTGGAATATTTGAAGAAATAGCAAGTATATATGCTCCGTTTTATAGGCAGGCTGATGCTATATATCTTTTGGATAAAAATAACAATATAAGCGAAGAAGAGAAAAATAAATATTTTTATTCTGCTCCAAAAGAAGATGCAATTGCAGCATTTGATTATTATATAAAAAATTATAATAACGGAAGACCTTTTATATTAGCAGGACATTCTCAGGGTGCTATGATGATAAAACAAATACTTACAGACTATTTTAAAACAAATGAAAACTTAAAAAATAGAATGATTGCAGCTTATATATTCGGATATTCTGTTACAAAAAAAGACTTGGAAGAAAATCCTCATTTGAGATTTGCAAATAATGAATATGATACTGGAGTTATAATATCTTACAATACAGAAAGTCCTGATTTTAACGGATATAATCCTACTCTTCTTGAAGATTCAATAGCAATTAATCCCATAACTTGGACTACTGAAGAAACTTTAGCCTCAAAGGAACAGAGTTTAGGAGCTAATATATATACAAATTATGGTATACCGACAAAAATAGCAGATGCTAAAGTAGATAAAAAAAGAGGCGTTGTAAAATGCAGTACTATAAATGCTGATGATTTTTATTTTGGAGGAGAAAGTATTTTTGAAAAAGGTGTTTATCATGCTTATGATATATCGCTTTATTATTATGATTTGAAGGAAAATGCCAAAAAAAGACTTAATGCTTTTTGGAAATAAAATTATTTAATATAAATAAAAAATGGGCAAGATAGTAATACAATTATCCTGCCCTAAACAAGGTTTATAAAATATAAATATACGAAATTGTCTTAATTTAATTAGCTACAAATTCTTTGCCCCTCTTATCAAGAACATTCAAACTTATAGCATTGAGCCTCACTGTTTCATAATTATCTATCTCTAATATCTCAACAACACCAACTACTTCAATCCAATCCTGAGGATTAGGTATATTGCCGTTATAATTAAACTCAAATCCAGCCACTCCGTCATATCCGCAGCAGCCAGGTCCGTATCTAAATACAAAATTGAGTTTTTCTCCAGTCTCTTCATCGGTAAAGCCGTCATATATTCCTTCAAGTTTTATTAATTTTCCTCTATAATCATCAGGATTTAAATAAACATCATTACATTGATTGATAAACATTCTCTCTTTAATTTCTATAACATTGTTCATATCAATATTATTCATATTAACTTTCATAGCTGAAGTTTGTTCCTGATTATTTTCTGTTTTATCTCTAGGATTACCATAATCATATTTTTTTTGAGCTATATCAACATAATTTTTTTCTATATCAAACCAGCCGTCATTATACTCTTTTTTTGAGCATGATAAAATTAACATCATTATAATAAATAAGATATATTTAAAATTCATTATTATCTCCTTAATCATCTTTTTAATACTTTTCCTATTACAGAAAATATTAAAAGCATAGCCAAATTCACCATAACAATGCAAGCCCCTGTAGGATATTCTAATTGAAATGAAAGAACTATTCCTACAAAAAAGCAGAGCACCGATAATATTGCCGATGAAATTATAACTCCCTTAAAAGTATTAAATACCCTCATAGAAGTTAATGCTGGAAATATTATAAGGCTTGATATAAGCATAGCTCCCATCATTCTCATACCTAATACTATAATCAAAGATGTAAGTATAGATATAAGAGTATTATAAAACCCTATATTAATACCAACAGCACGGGCAAAGTTTTCGTCAAAAGTTACTAAAAATATTTTGTTATAAAACAATATATAAAGAACTATTACTATTACACTAACTGCTATGCTTATATAAACTTCACTTTTACTCATAGCAAGTATACTTCCAAACATGTAGTTGCATACGTCTGTGTTAATACCCGTCTTTACAGTAATAGCTATAATACCGACAGCTAAAGAGACGCTTGATATTAATGCAATAGCAGCATCGCCTTTTATCTTGCTGTTTTCACTTAGTCTCAAAAGCAGTATTGATGCCAAAGCTACTATAGGTATAGAAAGCTGAAGAGTAGAAAAGCCAAGCATCATAGAAAGCGATAAAGCACCAAACCCAACATTAGAAAGTCCTATACCTATCATAGAATATCTCTTTAATACTAAATTAACACCTAAAAGTGCCGCACATAATGAAACCAATATTCCAACTATAACAGCCCTAATAATAAAGGTATATGAAAAAAGTTCCTGAAGTAAAGCAATCATTTCATATCCTCCCCTGATATTCTTTTGTATATATCAGTTTTTATATATTCTTCTGTTGCTCCGAAAAAAAGAATATTTTTATTTAAATGAAGTATTTTATTAGAATATTTTACAGCACTTGCTATATCATGAGAAACCATTATTATAGTAACTTCATTATTAAGTTTTTTTATTAGATTATATAGGTCAACTGTAGCTATAGGGTCTAATCCAGTAGAAGGCTCATCTAATATAAGCAGCTCTTTAGTAGAACATAAAGCTCTTGCTAATGCTGCTCTTTGCTGCTGACCGCCTGATAAATCTTTATATGACTTATTTTTTAAATTTTCTATATTAAGTCTCTTCAAATTTTCTAATGCCGTTTTTTTATCATTATTAGTATAAAACGGAAGAAATTTTTTATTATTAAGTCTTCCAGAAATCACTACTTCAAATACGCTTGCAGGAAATGATTTCTGTACTATTCCCTGCTGCGGCAAATAACCTATTTCATTTTTCTTTATATTATCAAATGTTATACTTCCTTTTTTAGGCTTCATTAGTCCAAGTATGGTTTTTATTAATGTAGTTTTACCAGAACCGTTTTCACCTATTATAGAAAGATAATCTCCTTTTGATAAAGAGAAATTAATATTTGATAATACTTCATTACTATCATAAAATACTGATAAATCTTTTATAGACAACATATTTTAATTCAAACCCTTTTTTAAACTTTCCAAATTATCCATCATAATAGATAAATATGAAGCCCCATCATCAAACTCTTTTTTAGTCACATTTTGTGCAGAATGAAGTTTTAATTTTGCTGCTCCAGTCTGTTCTATAATGGTATTTGCTATTTTTTCATTGCTTAATTCTATATAATAAAGATAAGGTATATTATTATCCTTTATATATCCTATTAAATACGTTAATGTTTTAGGGCTCACGTCCGACTGACTGCTGCATCCGTTAAAAGGAGCTCGGTAATTAAGTCCGTATTCATCTGCCAAATATCTAAAAGGAAATCTGTCTCCAAATACTATATCTTTTCTTTTTGATGAGTTTATTGTTTCTCTAAAATCATTATCGAGAGCGTACAGTTCGCTATTATATTTATCAGCATTAGCTTTGTATACATCTGCATTATTAGGATCTATTTCTGACATAGCTTTGCTTATAGCATTAACCATTAAAACAGCATTTTTTGGAGAAGTCCATATATGCTCATCATAAACTCCTTCATGGGTATGTGTTTCTGAAATATCATCATGATCTTCATGATTTAATTCTTCATCATGATTATGTTCTTCATCATGCTCCATACCTTCAACAATCTCCTCATCTAAAGCATTTACATAATCAATTAACTTAATTATCTTTTTACCGTTGGTATCCGTATCCATAGAAGATATTACCTTTTGAGCCCACTCCTCGCTTTCTCCTCCTATATAAATAAATACATCGGCATTCTGTATATCTATTATATCTGAAGGCGAAGCATTAAATGAATGAATTTCTATACCAGGTTTTATTATCATTTGCAAACTGGAATTATCTAATAATATATTTCTTGCAAAATCATATATTGGAAATATTGTAGCTACAACTTTTATTTTATTGTTTTCTTTGTTTGTATCAGCATTATTTGATTTACTGCTGCACGAAACTGCAAATAATACTAGGAAAATTAAAATTAATATACTTTTCTTCATTATCGATTAATCCTTTATTAAAAATTATAAAATATGTTAAAACATAACTATTTAAAAATATAAAGGAATTAAATCAATTTATTAGCTTCACTTTTAAACTAATTGGATTAATATTTAATATTGTATTAACTGTACGGATACTATAGATACATAAAACAGATAAATATAATACGGCAAAACTGTATTGATAAAAAAATCTAACAACTTTATCTACTGCTTTTACTATATAAAATATTTCTGTACATGTTGCACAGTTTTCATTAAGATAATGTGAATGATTCATAGCATGATAAAATATATAGCATGCTAAATAAATGTAAGCAGATACAATTAAAATAATTAATATTTTCCATTTCTTCATAATGTTTAATTATAATTTATAATAAATAATTGTCAATTATGAATATTTATTTTTATTGTTCATTATCACTTTTTATAAAAAGAAGTTTACAAAAAATATTGATAAGAATATCTCCTGTAAACTATCTTTAATAATATCATAACTCAATATACAAAATCGGACTGTCTATACCTGAGAACATAGGAATCTCTATTAAAAATGCATCTTTCAAATCATAAACATTAACATCTTTTACCTCATCATAAGATGAAATATAGCAGGAAGTTATTGTAGGTATATAATCTTTTGAAACAATCAATTTTACTTTCATAGAACTAAACATAGAAGCATATTCACTGTAATCCTGAGTATCTTCTGAATAATTAAAAGGAGTAAAAATAAATTTATTTCCATTTCTTATAGGAACTAATAAACTGTCATCTTCTGTTAAATCTGCAGCTTTTATAATACCATTTATATAAAGACCTATTTCATTATCATTATTTATTTGTCTGAATTTAAAATTTCTAGGATAGCTGTTTCTTGCTTCGCTTTCCATATCTCTGAGTATATCATCATAATAATAATCTGGAACGCCCTCTTAATGGCCTTCAGAATAAGCAGCTAATTCTACTAAAGACTTTGACATAGTAACTATGGCAACAATGGTTATATTTTTATCATTATCTATAGTTACATACTGTGTATAATCTAAACAGCCTATAAATAATAGAGAAAATAATAAAGCAGGTATAATCTTTTTCATAAACAAAATCCTTAATTTTTAATTATATATATTTTACTATAAAAAAAATAAATAACAATCTTATATTTTAATTAAGCATTTTTGAATAAGTATAATATAAATTAATAAATTGTATTGATAATTAATTTTTTTTACTATAAAATCATAAAAAATACAATTTACACAAAGGAGTAGGAAATGAAAAAAGACTTTTTCACAAGCTCTATAGGTATTATAGTAATTGGTGCTGTAATAGGAGCTATAGCAGCTTGGCTATCTGTAATGGGCAACCCTGCTAATATGGGAATATGTATTGCATGTTTTACCCGTGATTTAGCAGGTGCACTAGGACTGCATAGAGCTGCAGCAGTACAATACATAAGACCTGAATTAATAGGTCTTGTTATTGGTGCTACAATATCTGCATTAATCTCAAAGGAATTTGTTCCTAAAGGCGGAAGCTCTCCTATTATAAGATTCTGTTTAGGTTTCTTTGCTATGATAGGTGCTTTGGTTTTCTTAGGCTGTCCTTGGAGAACTTTGCTTAGAGTAGCTGGAGGCGATATCAATGGTATATTCGGCTTAATAGGAATTATCATAGGAGGAGGAATAGGTGTTTTCTTCTGGAAACAAAATTTCTCTTTGGGTCAGCCTAAAGCATATAAAAATAAATTGGTTGGATTTCTTCCTTTAGTTATCGCAGTAATTCTACTAATTCTATTATTAAAACAAACTAAATTCTCTGAAGGCGGACCAATATTTTTCTCTGAATCAGGTCCAGGAAGTATGAAAGCTCCTATAGCTATAGCATTAATAGCTTCTATAGTAATAGGTTTTGTAGCTCAAAAATCAAGATTCTGTACTGTAGGCGGACTTAGAGACGGAATATTTATGAAAGATTTTCATATGACTAAAGGCGTTATAGCTTTTATAGCAGCTGCTTTTATAGTTAATATAGCTACAAGCAGATTCAATTTATCTATGGAAAATCAGCCAATAGCTCACACAAATATTTTATGGAATACAGTATCAATGATTCTTACTGGTTTAGCATTTACTTTAGGTGCTGGATGTCCTGGAAGACAAATGATACAATCTGCTGAAGGAAATATGGACAGTTTTATATTCGTTATAGGAATGCTAGTAGGTGCAGGATTTGCTCACAACTTTAATTTGGCAAGTTCAACTGCAGGTCCTACAGTATATGGAATGGGAGCTGTTATTTTAGGTTTAATATTCTGTGTAATCATAGGATTTACAATGAAAGAAAATACTGCAAGCTGATACACTTTATCGTGCAGCAGGTTGTTGTCATTATATAATAAATATACTGCACAAAATTTTTGGAAGTTATATAATGAACTCTGCTTCTGCGGTGTATTATTAGAACATATACAAGTTATGATAATATACAGCAGAGGCAGAGGTTATAATAAAAAATAATATTTAGATAATTTCTAATGCTTATTATAATAATTAATGCTTCTAACAAACAGTGCTTATTTATTAATTTAATATATTTTCATAAAATACATATAAACTAATAAAAAGGAAAATATCATGTCTGAAACTATTAAAGTTGATACCAGAGGAATGTCATGTTCTCAGGCATCTTTTCAGGCTAAATGTGCCGCTATAAATAATCAGGAATTAAACACAATAATAGAAGTTTTAGTAAGCGGGCATTCAAGCTGCGAAAGTGTAATAAGAGGATGTCAAAAATACGGATATGAAGGCACTTTTGAACATATAGAAAATGAGGATATTTTAGTAACTTTAAAAAAGACAAAATAATAAATAATCAAAAATATTTTTTAATGTATTATATAAAATAATAATATACCTTAATCTTATAAAAGAAAAAAGATATATTATTAAACTAATTATTATTTCTGGGCATTTAATCCGTAATTGCCGAATTTTTTTAGTATTATATCCATCTCTTCATCTGATAAAACATTATACTTTCCAATTTTACTAAGCTCTACAAACTCTCTTGAAATATTTTCTACTTCTACCAAAACACCATAAGCCTTTTCTATAGTAGAATCAGAAACCACAAGTCCATGATTTTTCATAATACAAGCCTTATACCCCTTCATAGCCTTTGATATATTATTGCAAAGCTCTTCGGTTCCATAAGTGGCATACTCGGCACAAGGTATAATTTTTCCTCCAGCAACAGCAATCATATAATGTATAGCAGGTATATAATCAACGCCCATTATAGATACTACTGTAGAATATATAGAATGACTATGTATAACACAGTTAAAATCAGGATTATCTTTAAGTATTGATAAATGAAATCTCCATTCGCTTGAAGGTCTTTTGCCTTCTTCTGACTTTCCGTTCTCATCAACAAAAACTATATCCTCAGCTTTCATAGTATCATAAGGCATACTTGAAGGTGTAATAAGCATACCGTTTTCAAAACGTACACTTACATTTCCAGATGTACCCTGATTAATACCGTCTTTTTGCATTCTAAGACATGTTTTTATTATATCATTAGACAATAATTTTCTATATTCATTTAATTGGCTTATCATAATATTTATCCTTAATATTTTATTTATTATTATTTTATTATTATAAACTATAATTTTATAAAAAATAGTGCTATGTAATACCATTACTTTATTTTTTTATTATTTATGATATATTAAAAACAATTAATAATCGGAGAGTCATATGAAAAAGAACATTATAATTATATTATTAACAACAATTACATCGCTATATTCAAATCAAATAAATGAAAGTAATAATGAGAAAGTAAAAGAAATAGCAGATAATATAGAAATACCAAACAATAATTTTAATGAAAGCAATAATGAGAAATCAAAAAATAATATAATTATTAATGAAATAATAAAGCCAAGCGAAGAATTATTAAAACTATTAGAAAAGAATAAAAATAAAACAGGCGTTGCTGAAATGATTGACTTAATAAATGATGGCGGTATAAATGCTCAGTCAAAAGATGAAATTCTCATAGGTGATATTACACATTACACTAATACAACACCTTTAATGATCGCCTCATCATACGGGCATTATGATATAGCAAAAGCATTGATTGATAATGGAGCTTTGGTTAATTTAAGAGCAAACGACGGATTTAATGCTTTAATGGAAGCTGTAAGAACTGACAATATAGATACGGCAAAATTACTAATAGAACATAACTCTGATTTAAATATAAAAAATAAAGACGGTAAAAATATGATTATGATTGCATGCGAAAACGGCAATGAAGAAATGTTTAATCTATTAGTAGAAAATAATGCAGATATAAATGCAAAATCATTATGGGGAGCATCTGCACTTATTTATGCTTCTGAAAAAGGCAATATTAATATAATGCAATATTTAATAGATGCTGGAATAGATGTTAATGGAAAAGCTGATGATAATGGGGATACTCCATTACTTTGGGCTGTTACAGGAGAAAATCCTTATGAAGCTTCAAAACTTTTAATAGAAAATGGTGCCAATGTAAATGCTACAAATGATGGCGGAGTTGCTCCTGCTACTATACTTGCGGCATCTACTCCTAAAGTGATAAAACTCTTAAAAGATAATGGTGCTGATTTAGATACAAAATTTTTAGATTATTATCCTCCTATAGCAATTGCTGCAGGTGCGGGTAATTTAGAAATAGTTAAGGCATTGGTTGAAAATGGGGCTGATGTGAACTATTATCCTAATGATATAAACTATACTGCGATATTTCATGCTATAGACCAACATAATTATGAAGTTGCTGAATATTTATTTAAAAATGGTGTTGATTTAAATATAAAAATGAAACCTGATAATGACTATGGCAGAAGTATAAAAGAAAGCTACAATGTTTTAGAATATGCCGAGGCCATTCAGGATAAAAAAATGATTGACATAGTAAGCAAATATTATAAAAAGAAAAAATAATTATAATTTTAATATATACCTAAACAAATATGATTTGTCAAAATGAAGTTATATTTTGTTTTTAATATATGGGGCTTTGCCCTGCGAAGCACACAGTCGTGCCCGCTCTGCGTGCCTTCGGCAACCCCAGTTCTTTTTGTGACCAAAAGAACCAGGCACAGCCCGCAGTCGCGAAATACTGCATTTTTAGTCATAAAATAGTTTTTATCTTATATTTTAAATAAAACTTAATAATATTTTATATTATTAATAAATTAACATTACATTTATAAATAACTCAAAATTGACAAAATATATTTGTTTAGGTATATTACAAATATTAGACTTGTTTCAAAAATACTTGACAAATAATTTTATAAGTTTGCTATTTTATGTTAAATTAAATAATATTAGCTATAATTTAACCAAATATTTTACATGTTGCATAAATTATATATTTAAGCTAAAAAATGCAGTCCTTTTGCTTCTTTGGGGCACCAAAAGAAGTGGGGTCTGGGGCAAAGCCCCAGTTATAAAAATAAAAATACTAAAAATTAAAATAATATAAATATCCTTAATTTAGTTTTGAAACAAGTCTATTTTTTTAAGGAAGTAAATTTATGAAAACAAATATCAATATCGAAGAATGCATTAATTATGCAAAAATTTTTTTTGGTAAAGGGTTCGTATGTTATGAAGCTATAATATATGCTTTAAATAAACATTTTGAATTTAATTTAAGCGATGATACTATAGAATGATAGAATTAAATAAAAACTAAAAAACATTATAAAACAGAGGCATTATAAAACATACTATAAAAGCTATAATACCATAGACATATACATAACAGCTTCTATTATTTGTTAGTATAATACTTTTTATATTTTTTATAGTACTTAATTTTTTTAATGATTTTATATTATCAATAATTATCAAAATAAAATGAACAAGAATTATCATATTTGTAAAAATCAAAGTTAATTTATTTGGGCTCATTCCATATTCTTTTATTCTGTATATAAGAGAACTAAAAATTATTATATTAAAAATAAATGCCATTACTGGAAATATAATATAAACTGTCTTTGTTAATATACTTGATTTATAATCAATACGCACAAAAAATAAATTAACTGCTCCTATAGCAAGAGCAACATTATAAAGTATAAAATTTATTCTAATATCATAAGGACTATTATAAGACATAGTAAATAAATATTTAACTATATTATACAAACTTATATACATTATTATTCTTGAAAAGTATATTGATATATTTTTATACTTCATATCTTTTTTATATACACTGTAAATTATAAAAGGAGTAAATGAAAATATATAAAAAATAGATAATACAAATATATTTATAATTAAAGATGTATCAGAAAAAATATTGATAAAAAAACCTTTAAATAAATTTATAATAAATACAAAAACTATCATAAATACAACAGATGAAAATATAAAATAAAAAACAGAATATATAATCATATTGAAAGAGAAAGTAAATACTTCAGAAATATTTTTGTAATTTTTATATTCATTAAATGATAAAGCAGTCATTATAAAAAATATAATATCTAAAAATAGATTTTTATTTAAAATAGTATGAACAAAGAAAATAAAATTATTATCAGCAGACATTATATCTTTAAATGTAAATTCCGAGGAAGGTATAATAACACTAAGAATGCCTATAATCAAAAATATAAAAAAAGTTATAAATGTATTTTTATTATTATTCAAATTAAACAGTAAATTAAAACAAAATAAATAAAAAATCTTAAAAGCAAAAAAATACGATGTTATTTGAGTTATTTTATAATTATCAATGACTATGCCTTTAACAAATAATAAATACATTGTAAAAGGCATAACAAAAATTAATGCTAATATTATAATATTTTTTTGCGGGTATATTTTTAATTTTTTAAAAAAAGTATTCATAATTACAAACTATAATATAAAATTATAGAAATAGATTATATTTATTTTTAGAGTTTTTTCAACTTTTTAATTAAGTATAAAAATAGTGATAAAAAAGCCAATAGCTTAATATTAAATTAAACTATTGGCAAATTAAAGGAATTTTACTTTATCAATTATTTACTTAATCTAGCTCTCAATTCTTCTAATTGTTTTTTAAGTCTGGCTGGAAGTCTTGAACCGAATTTAGCATAATGAGCTTCGATTTGATTAGCCTGATCTTTCCAAGCTTCAACATCAACTCTCATAAGTTCTTTGAAATCAGCTTCTGGTATATCTAAACCTTTAAGGTCTAAATCGCCTTCTTTAGGCATTTTACCTATAGGAGTGTCAACAGCATCAATTTTACCTTCAACTCTTTCACACATCCATTTTAATACTCTTGAGTTATCACCGAATCCAGGCCATAACCATTTACCGTCAGCATTTTTTCTGAACCAGTTTACATAGAAGATTCTAGGAGCTTTAGCACCTAATTTATCTCCCATTTCAAGCCAGTGATTCATATAATCGCCCATGTTGTATCCAGCAAATGGAAGCATAGCAAATGGGTCAAATCTTAAAGCACCAACTGCACCGATATTAGCAGCAGTAGTTTCACTAGCAGCAGTAGAACCCATAAATACACCATGATCCCAGTTATAAGATTCATGTACTAAAGGCATAACAGAAGCTCTTCTTCCGCCGAAGATGAATATATCTATAGGTACACCTTTAGGATCTTCCCAGTCTGGACAAATTACAGGACATTGTCTAGCAGGAGCAGTAAATCTAGCATTAGGGTGAGCACCTTTTTCTCCGCTTTCTGGAGTCCAGTCATTACCTTTCCAGTCTATACCATGTTTAGGAGCAGGACCCATACCTTCCCACCATACATCGCCGTCATCTGTTTCTACACAGTTAGTAAATATTGTGTTTTCTTTGATAGATTCCATAGCCATAGGGTTAGAATCATAAGAAGTACCAGGAGCTACTCCGAAGAAACCAGCTTCTGGGTTGATAGCATAAAGTCTGCCGTCATCTGGATTAATTTTCATCCAAGCAATATCATCACCTATAGTTTCACATTTCCAACCAGGAATTGTTGGCTGCAACATTGCAAGGTTAGTTTTACCGCATGCACTTGGGAATGCAGCAGCGATATGGAATTTTTTACCTTCTGGGTTAGTTAAGCGTAAGATAAGCATATGTTCTGCCATCCAACCTTCTCTTCTAGCCATAGCAGAAGCGATACGTAAAGCGAAACATTTTTTACCAAGTAAAGCGTTTCCGCCGTAACCTGAACCATAAGACCAGATTAAGTTTTCATTAGGGAAATGAGAAATATATTTTTTCTCTATTGGAGCACATGGCCATTTAGTATCTTTTTCACCATCAGCAAGAGGAGCACCTACAGAGTGTAAGCAAGGTATGAACTCACCGTCAGAACCTAATACTTCTAATACTTTAGTACCAACTCTAGTCATTATATGCATGTTACATACAACGTAAGGGCTGTCAGTGATTTCTACACCGATTTTAGCTATAGGAGAACCAACAGGACCCATAGAGAAAGGAATTACATACATAGTTCTGTTTTTCATACTGCCTTTATATAATTCTTTCATAGTACCTTTTAATTCATCTGGAGCCATCCAGTGATTAGTAGGACCAGCATCTTCTTTATCTGGATAACTAATAAAAGTTCTATCTTCAACACGTGCTACGTCAGAAGGATCGCTTCTGAAAGAATGACTGTGAGGTCTTTTTTTAAGAGGTTTAGCTAAACCTAATTCTACCAAACCGTTCATGCAGTTGTCATATTCTTCTTTAGTTCCATCACATACATATATATCTTTTGGCTGACACATATCTGCTACTTCTTTAATCCAAGCTTTAAGCTTCTCATGTTTTAATTCTTCAACCTTCATGAATATTACTCCTTATTAAAATTTGTTGCATCAATTATACAATAAAACGCATTTTTAGTAAATGATTTTTGTAAATTTATTAATTATTTTATAATATACAAAAAATATCTTTAAAGACAATATTTTTATTAATTTTTTATAAAAAATATACTAAAGAAAATGACATGAGTATTAGTTTATATTCAAAAAAATCATACTTGATAAAATAATAAGTATGTAAGAAAATAAATAAAACAAATAAAAAATACAATCTGATATCATTTTTAGGGCTTCATTTTTTAATATATACCTAAACAATTATATTTTGTAAATTTTTATATTTTGTAAATGTATTATCAACTTTTTTGCCGCACAAAAAAGTTGCAAAAAACGCACATACTACAACTTAATATTTCAAGAATATGTATTAAATGTAATATAACACTATAATTTTATGTCAAACATGCAGTCTTTCGCCGTAGGCGTACTTCGTATGGTTCTTCACTGTAGGCGTACTTCGTCTGGTCATAAAAAGAACTGGGGGTTGCCGAAGGCACGCACAGCGGGGGGCAAAGCCACCACAAACAATAAAATTAAAAATCTAAATTTTGACAAACTTAAAAATTTTCAGTATATACCTAAACGACTATAATTTGTCAAAAAATAAATTTTTAAATTTTAGTATTTGTGGGAACTATCCCTACGAAGTACACAGTCGTGCCCGCTCTGCGTGCCTTCGGCAGCGAAAGGCTATATTTCAAGCTAAATTTGGTAATTTATTCTATATGTAAAACATAAATTAGTACTATTTAGTATTATTTTTTACTTACACTTTCGCGAAGCGTATCCGAGCTTGTCGAGGATATAAGGTTCTTTGACGCTGTCCGCCTGTGGTGTGCGGCGGGAAAAAGAACAACAAAAAATTGACAAACTTAAGAATTTTCAGTATATACCTAAACAAATATAATTTGTCAAATTTTAGTTATTTATAAATGTAATTATAATTTATTTGTAACATAATATATTTTTATTAATT
>NZ_CASEGO010000058.1 GCF_949287625.1 uncultured Brachyspira sp.
TATGAAAAGATTTCAAAAATTTTATTTCTTCGTCTGTTAAATTAAAATCCATATTTTGATTATACTATAAATTAAAAAATTGACAAACTTAAAAATTTTCAGTATATACTGGAACGATTTCATTTTGTCAACCGATGTACATTATATAGAATTATCAACTTTTTTGTCGCACACGCTCTGCGGGCTTCGCCAAAGTTTTTATCCTTCGGATACGTTTCACGAAAAACGCAATTGCTAGAACTTTATATTTCAAAGATATGTATTAAATGTATGGTAATACCCGAAATTTGGGCTAAAAATGCAGTCTTTTTGGTTCTTTGTGTCACACCTGCCTACGGCACGCAGAGCGAGGCGTACAGCGTCACAAAAGAACTGGGGGTTGCCGAAGGCACGTAGAGCGGGCACGACTGTGTGCTTCGCAGGGCTAGTCCACACAAATCTAAAATTTAAAAATTTATTTTTTGACAAACTATATCTGCTTAGGTATATTAATATAAGTCTATAATAATGGTAATAATACATAAGCTAATAAAAAATATATGAATGCTTTTTATATCAAGTAAATATTAGAGACTGGTTTGTAATGAGAACTTTTTTATAAGGTAGACTTTAATCTTAAAATAAGTATAAAGAATGAATTTTAAACATGCTGCTATAAATATTATTAGTGAAAATACATGTTTTAATTATATAAGAATTAAAAGACTTCTTGAAATTAATAAAATTATTGTTACAAACAGCTATTTTAATTAAATAAATAAAAACTTAAATCAAGAACAAAAACCACTTTTTTATTTTTTTAATGCTTTACTATTGACATATAAAAATAAATTTACATAATATATATCATACAATTAAAATACTTGAAGGGAGTATATCATATGTTTGTAAATAAAGTATATTCAATATATTATAGTGCAACAGGCACAACACAAAAGATAGTTTCTTTTATAGGGGAAAATATCGCAAAACAGTTAAATGTTCCTTTTGAAAAAATCAATTTCTCTTTACCAAAAAACAGAGAACAAGTATTGGAGTTTAAAGAGGGAGAGCTTGTAGTATGCGGAAGTCCTACATATGCAGGAAGAATCCCTAATGTTATGCTTCCTTTTTATAAAAATAATATTAAAGCAAATGGGGCTTTGGCTATACCAGTAGTTTTATACGGAAACAGAAATTTTGATGATTCTTTAATAGAGCTTAGAAACACTATGGAAGATAATGGCTTTCATACAATAGCTGGTGCTGGATTTATAGGAGAGCATGCCTTTTCATATGTGCTTGCTGCACACAGACCCGATGAAAAGGATATGGAAATAGCTTTAACATTTGCCAATAAGGCTGTTGAAAAAATAAAAAACAATGAAGCAATACCTTCTGAACCTATAAAAGTACGTGGAAATGATCCTATACGTCCTTACTATATTCCTAGAGATGAACATGAACATGCCATCGATATACTTAAAGTAAAACCCAAAGTGGATACTTCTAAATGTACCAACTGCAAAACTTGTGCCCATGTATGCCCGCTTGCCTCTATAGATTTTGATGATATTACTAAATATGTAGGTAAATGCATAAAATGCGGAGCCTGCATAAAAAAATGTCCTGAGCATTGCAGATATTATGATGATGAGGGCTTCCTATATCATCAGCATGACCTTGAAAAGCAGTTTGAAAGAAGAGCTGAACCTGAATTGTTCTATTGATTTTTTATAATAAATTTGAAACTTCCTATGATTATAATATATTAATGAAAATACCCAATGGATTTTTATTTATTCATTGGGTTATTTATTATAATATTTTTATGATGATTAACTAAGAGTATTATTACAGATATTTAAATACAATTATATTTGTTTATTAAAAGATATAGAAAATCATAAACAAATAATTTTTATACTATAACTATAAAATCTATTATTCTTCAGACATATCACTGTCATCTTCTTCTGTATTTCCAGATGCCTCTCTTAAAACCTGCTTTATAGCATCAAATATCTCTCTGGCTTTAACTTTAGTTATTTCTGAAGTTTTAGTTTTTTTAGTAATGGAAGATTTTTTTAGTATCATATCTCCGTATACATTGCCTATACCGCTTAATATCAGAGGATTTTTTATTAATTTCTCTACAGTAGTATCATTATCAGCAAGTAATTGACAGAATAAATTATAATTAAACTGCTTGGTAAGAGGATCGTATCCTATTTGAGGCATTGTAGTAGAATCTTTCCATATAGGTATTATCTTAGTTATCTCTTCTTTATTATTCTTACTGTCATCTACAACAAAAAAGTTTCCATGATCAGTTTCTAATTTAATGATACTATTATCATATGTATCATCTTCTGTAAGTACAAAAGATCCGTTAGGACCTAAATCTACAAGCATAGCATCTTGAGAAAATTGAAAATGCATATAACCGCCGTATCTTAGTACATCTATAATTTTCTGCCCCTCTATATCTTCCATTTCTTTATATTGTTTATCTATAGCTACTATTTTATTAATATAAGAATAGCAAATCTCACCTTTAATAGAGTTTATCAATGTAATTAAATTTGGTAGTTCTTTCATTTATGATTATTCCTGTTTATATTATGTTTACTTATATTTTAGCATGAAAGAAAAAAAAATCAAATTTACAATCAAATAGATGTATGATTATAAATTTGATTTACATATTTTTATATATAATTTAAAATATTATTTGTTTTTTAAATAATTATCAAAATATTCAATAGTTTTTTTAAGCCCCTCTTCTAGTTTATAATTAGGAGTCCAATTAAGTTTTTCTTTAGCCAAAGTTATATTAGGCTGTCTTTTTACAGGGTCATCTTTAGGAAGATCTTTAAACACTATTTCAGATTTTGAATTAGTCATGTCTATTATCTTTTGAGCAAACTCTAAAACTGTCATCTCATAAGGATTACCCAAATTAACAGGTCCTATAAAGTTTTCACTGTTCATCATTCGTACAGCTCCGTCTATCAAATCATCACAATAGCAGAAACTTCTTGTCTGACTTCCATCTCCATAAACTGTTATATCTATATTTTTTAATGCCTGTATAATAAAATTAGATACTACCCTTCCGTCATTTTCATTCATTCTTGGTCCATAGGTATTAAATATTCTTATAATTTTTATATCTGTATTATACTGTCTATGATAATCCATCATCAAAGTTTCAGCACTTCTTTTACCCTCATCATAGCAGCTTCTTATACCATTAGGATTAACATGTCCCCAATAATTTTCCTGCTGCGGATGTTCTAAAGGATCTCCATATACTTCGCTTGTTGATGCCTGAAGTATTCTGGCATTGCAGTTTCTTGCCAAATCAAGCATATTAAGTATTCCAAAAACACTGGTTTTAAATGTATGTACTGGATTTCTTTGATAATGTATAGGGGAAGCAGGACATGCAAAATTATATATTTCATCACATTCTATATGTATAGGCTCTGTTATATCATGTCTTATACTTTCAAAATTTTTATTATTCATTAAATGTTTTATATTTTCATTAGAGCCTGTAAAAAAATTATCAATAGATATTACATAATTGCCTTCTTTTAATAATCTTTCGCATAGATGCGAGCCTAAAAAACCAGACCCGCCTGTTACAATAATTCTTTTCATCAAATTATTCCTTTAAATATATTTTTACAACTATAATATAACAATATATAAATATTTCAATAAAAAAACATAATGAAAATATTTATTTTTATTATAAAAAATTATTTTGTTTAATAAAACTATTTTTCAACACTATAATCTTACAAAATATGAACTATATATTGATTACAAAACAAAAATACAATATTATAATAAATTATACTGTATTTTTTATTGACAACAGTACTCATTTTTACTATACTAGTTACTGATATCTGAAATAAATAATTAATAAATGAAAGAAAAGGATATTTTTATGCGTATAAATTTAAATTTTGAACTTGAAAACAACATAATAAGCAAAGAATACAGATTAACAATAATAAGCTTCATTAAAAATGCATTAAAAAATTATTCGCCAAATACATACGATATACTTTATAAAGATAATACAAAAATGAAAGCATTTACATTCGGAGTATTTTTACCTGATGCTAAGATTAATAATGATAATATAGAAATTTCTTTAACAGACAAAGGCAAATCATATATAAATGTAACTTTTTCTATATTTGATAATGAATTATTTATAGAGCTTTATAATTCTTTTAATAATATGCTAAACAAAAAATATCCTAAAGATGAAAACACCAAAAGCCAAATGATTATGACATTAAAAAAAATAACTATGCAAAATGAAAAGCCTATAAAACAAAATAAAATATTAATAAAATTTTTAAGCCCATTAGTACTTAGAAATCATAACAGAGAAACTAATAAAGATATATATGTAACATTTAAAGATGATAATTTTAATTCTATTCTAAATCAATCGGCAGAAAGACTTGCAAAAGAGTTTGATTTTGAAAGTTCTCAAATAAAATTGACGCCATTAAATCTGACAGACAATAACGGCAATATTATACAAGAAGAATCAAAAACAACAGTTGTACCTTTCAAAGAATTGTTAATAAATGTTTCTTACGGTAAATTCTGTTTGGAAGGCGACATTAAGCTATTAAACAATCTCTACAAAACAGGTATAGGAAGCAGAAGAAGCGATGGTTTCGGACTATTTGAAGTTTTATAATATTTTTTATTTAAGGAATTTTTATTATGACAAAAACAAAAAAATCTAGTCAGCATGAATTAAATTTAGAAGATAATCAAAACAATAACCTTGAAGAAGAATATTTTGAAATTAATCTTGACACCTTTCTTTTTAATGCGGGTATTATAGGGTTTATAGAAGTTTTGGAAGAAGCAAAGGCATCAAAAGGCGAAAGTTTAGAAGATAGAAAAGATTTTTATTATGAAGGGCAAACATTATATGTTAATAAAATTTTCATAAAAAATAAAATTTATGATATAACTAATTCATATATAGCTATTTTATTAAAAAAATTTCAAACTAGTACATCAATATACAAATTATGCAATTTGAATATTGAAAAGATAAATAAAGATAATATAGATTATTATTATAAAATATTTGATGGCAAATATGTTAATACAGTTTGCAATATTCTTAATGATAATAAATTTATGGAAATAATAAAATCTAGAAATAATATTAAGAAGAATAAAAAATTAGATAAAGAAGATAAATTTGAAGAAGAATTAAAACTACTAGCAACTATAATAGAATATTTAAATGATATAAAAAATATAAAATTAAAAAAGTATTTAACAATATCACAAATAGCATTAAATAAGATGAAATTAATTTATTATAATATATTATTTTTACAATATTTTCCACAACAAAAAGGATATTCTATTAGAAGAAATATAGATTTTTTTGAATCTATTAAAATTGATTTAATAGAAAAAAATATTGACTATATAAAATTAAAAAATAATAATAAATCATATAAATATTCAAACTGTATAATTTGTGATAGAAATATTTCTAGTAATGATAAAATAAAAATAAGTTTTTTAGTTTCTTCTGTTGAGGATATGAGTAAAAAGACTTCTGTATATTGGAATAAAAAACCTGATACATATATATGCCCAATATGCAATATGATTTATATATGTTCTATTATTGGTTTTAATAGTACAAATAATGGTATAATATTTGCTAATAGCAATGATAGTATCTCCAGTCTAATAGATATAAATAAATCTTTTGAAACTAAACTTGTAAAAATAAATATTATAAATCTAATAATGAATAAAATATTAGAATTAAAAACTCTAGAATTAAATTCAATACAAATTATAAGTAAAATACAAACTAACAAATACTATTCAATAGAAATAATTACAAAAGATATACTAAACATAATATATAATTGTAAAAAAGAACTTAATACACTATCTAAAATTAAACCCATTAATTTATTTGATAATAAAAAAAACAAAATAAATATATTTGATGAATGTTTAAAAAATATATTTAATTATTGCAATCATTATAATTTAATTCATAATATCATAGCTTCATTTTTATCAGAAAAAAATCCTACAATGAATATAAATTATTTATACTCATTATTAAAGATACAAATAAAACAACAACATTATAAAGGAGGATATAAAATGACAGATAATGAAGAAAAAAATAATGAAATAATAGGAAAAGCTAAAAGAGCTCGTAAAGCAGGTTACAAATTAAAAAAAGATTTAGGAGATCCAAAAGAAGCTGATAATAAAATTAAAGGATTTGTATATCAATTACTAAATTCTGTACAAGTTGGAAATATAGATACATTTTACAGTACGGTAATAAGAATATACGTGTCTAATGATTTAAAAATACCAAAAATAATTTCAGAAGCTTCAAATATTAAAGATTTTAAAGAAATTGGATATGCCTTTATATTAGGTCTTAAATCTCAAGATTATAAAAAAGGAGTAAAAAATGAATAATAAAAATCAAGGATTAACTTTAAGTATAATTTGTGAATTAGAAAGTTCAAATTATGGAGAAGGCGGAAGTAATTATTCTTCATTAAAAAAAATAAGTAGGGCAGACGGCAACATATATACATATATATCAAGACAAGCATTACGTTATAGTATTATAAATCAATTAATTGATGAATATGATTGGAAAAAAACAGAAGTTGAAGCTAAAGGAAAGGGAAATAGAAAAGTTGTACAATTTGCTCCAAATGCTAAAATAAAAGATTTTGCAGAAATAGATTTATTTGGATATATGAAAACTAATTCAGATGAAGAATCATCAGCAGTAACTAGAAGTGCTGTTGTAAGACTTAGTAATGCAATATCAATGGAGCCATATAATAGTAATTTAGATTTTTTAACAAATTCTGGAATTGCTAAAAGAAAACATGGACTTAACAATAGTTTAGTTCAAGTAGAAATTCATAAATCATTATATACATATACTATTGTTATAGATTTGGATAATATTGGAATAGATGAAAATGAAAAAGGTGATGAAAAAGAAATACCTAATGTAGAAAAAGCAAAAAGAGTTAAAGAATTCCTAAAAGTACTAAAAAATTTATATAGAGATATAAGAGGAAGAAGAGAGAATTTAACTCCTATATTTGTAATAGGAGGAATATATAATATAAAAAATCCTTTCTTTGAGAATAAACTGCATTTAGTAGAAAATAGTCTTAAATTAGATATAAAGGAAATAAAGAGTACATTAGAAAATCTTGATGATGAAATAAAAGAAAATACTATTATAGGATATTCAGACTCTATATTTAATAATTCAGAAGATATAAAAGAAGCTTTTAAAGATATAAAAACAATAAAAGAAGTTTTTGATTTACTTTATAAAAAGGTAGATAAATATTATGTATGATAAAGCTATAAAAATAGAATGCTATCAAAATATGGCAAATTATAAAAAACCTATAAGTATTCAATTTCAAGAAACCTACCCCCTACCTCCATATTCAACAGTCATAGGTATGATACATAAATTATGTGATTTTAAAAATTATAATGATATGTATGTAAGTATACAAGGTATTAGCTCAAGCTCTGTTGCAGAAATGTATACTAAATATTTTTTCGGAATGCCATTTGAACCTTATACTTATAAAAAAAAGGATAATAAATATTCTATTAGTACAAGGCACAATTATTTTGTTTATAGAAATGAAGGAGAAGGAATTGGCGGTACAACAGAATATTTTAGAAAAAATTTTGAAGATAAAACAGGAAAAGGTAAAGA
Source organism: uncultured Brachyspira sp. (assembly GCF_949287625.1). Taxonomy (GTDB): domain Bacteria; phylum Spirochaetota; class Brachyspiria; order Brachyspirales; family Brachyspiraceae; genus Brachyspira. The sequence goes on from NZ_CASEGO010000058.1 coordinate 7,793, forward strand.
TGGTATTACTAAAGGATTAGGTTATTCAGAACTTTTAATAGATGTAAAATTAATAATTCATATAATACCTAAAAATCAAAATTTATTAAATGAAATAGAACAAAAATTAAAAAAACCTTCAATATATCCTTCACTTGGAAGGTATGAAGATATTTTGAGAATAGATTTTGTTAGATGCATTGAACTAAAGGAAACAACTGAAATAGAGTTAAAATATGATGCTTATATACCTATTTCATATTTCAATAACATTATTAATTATGATATGTTAGGAATGAATTATAAATTGAATAAAGAATTTGATACAAAAAGTTCTAATTCAAAAAGTAGAAAATGGAAACATAAAACAGATGTAAAATATATAAAAAGAAGTAATTCTACTATATATTTTGAAAAACCAATTTTAGTAGATTACGATAATATAGGGGTATTTTATGCCTAAAGAAGAATATGTTTTTTTAGCAAAATCTCAACCTATTCAGACTATAAAAGAACATACTAATAAATTATTAGAAATTTTTTATAAGTTTAAAAAAATATATAAGAATATATTTGAAGATGAAAAAGAATTAGATTTAATAGAGATCGCATGTAAGTATCATGATATAGGCAAAATAAATAGTAGATTTCAAAATAGAATAAATATTAACATAAATAGATATTATAAACTTGATAGCAAATTTGATTATTTATATACTAACAGTAAAGAAATACCTCATGGAGTACTAAGCTGTGCTTTTTTGGATTACTCAATATTAAAAAAAAAGTTTGATAAAATTCAAATAGCAGCTTTAGTTAGTGCTATATATAATCACCATAATAAGACTATTGATATTTCACAATATAATATAAAATATGTAGTGAATGAAGAACTTCTATATTACATAAAATATTTTGATAAAAATATAATTCCTAAAGAATTGTGTATACACCTTAATGTTATACTTAATAATGGAATACTGAGCAAAAAAATAGAAGATAAAGATAAATACAATTTCTGGATTAAGTTTATCATTATAAAAGGAATGCTCAACAAAATAGATTATGCGGCTAGTGCTTATGATGATTCTATTGAAATAGAAAGCGATAATGCTTCTAAAAAAGTATTATCAAAATTTGAGGCTAATGAATGCCAAAAATATATGCTTGAAAATAAAGATAAAAATGTTATTGTTATTGCTTCTACTGGTATTGGTAAAACTGAAGGTGCTTTGCTTTGGGCAGGTAAATCAAAAACTTTTTATACTCTTCCTCTTAAAGTTTCTATTAATGCTATTTATGAGAGAATAGAAAATAATTATTATGATAAAGAAAAAATAACTTTCTTACATTCTGATAGTATTAATGATATGCTTGATAATGATTTGTCTATTGATGATGTGCTTGATAAATATAATAAAAGTAAAAAATTATCATTTCCTTTTACAGTTTGTACTATTGATCAGCTTTTTTATTTTGTGTTTAAATCTTTAGGTACAGAAATTTTTCCAGCTACTTTGAAATACAGCAAATTAATTATTGATGAAATACAATCATACACGCCGGAAATAATAGCTTTTATAATTTACGGACTTAAAGTTATAAATGATATAGGAGGTAAATTCTGTATAATGACTGCTACTTTTCCTCCTATAGTAAAAAAATTGATGGAAGAAAATAATATTAATTTTGAAATGCCGAGTAAAGCATTTTTAAAAAAAGATAAAAATAATGAAAGTATAAAAAGGCATTTTATAAAATTCATTGATGAAGATATTTTTAATTATGATAATATAATAAAAAGTGCTGAAAATAAAAAGGTTCTTGTAATATGCAATACAGTAAAACATTCTCAGGAAGTTTATAATATTTTAAAAGAGTATAATATAAAAAATATTAATCTTCTTCATTCAAGATTTCTAATGAAAGAGAGAAAGAAAAAAGAAGATGACATAAAAAATTTTGCCCCAAATGATATTAGTAAAAGAGAAGAAGCTTTCGGTATATGGATTTCTACACAAATAGTAGAAGCTAGTTTGGATATAGATTTTGATGAGCTTCATACAGATATGTCTTCGGCCGACAGCTTGCTTCAGAGAATGGGGAGAGTTTACAGAGACAGAGTTTATAATAAGAATGAGCCTAATATATTTATTTATGATACTAAAGATGGATACGGAAATGTATATGATAAAGAAATATACAACAATTCAAAAATGTTTTTAAAAGATTATGATAATAAAATATTGACAGAAGAAGATAAACAAGACTTTATTAATAAAGTTTATGATGAAGAAATATTAAAAAATAGTAATTATCTCAAACAAATAAAAAATACTTTGAAACAAATAAAAGATCTTCCCCCCGCATCTATAGATAAAGGTGATTGTGAGAGGCTTTTTAGAAAAATAGATAATGTTACTGTTATGCCGTCAAGTATTTATAATAATTTGATAAATGAAGAAAATAATATTATAGATGAATATACAAAATTACTTAATATGGATAAACTTAGTAAAGAGATGTATGAAAAATTATTAAAGAAAAAAAATGAACTTCTTGGCTTTACAGTACCTATAAAAACTTATAAAAAGATAAAAAATTATTGTGGTATTGAAATAAATTTAAATAGGAATAAAACAAATAAAATATTTATTGTTGAATTGGAATACAATGAGGAATTAGGACTTCTTGATAAAAAAGATAATTCTATTCTTATGGATTAGTTCTATTATGATGAAAGAAAATATAAATTATGTAACAGGTACAATTTATTCATATAGTTTTTTATGTATGAGAAAGGTTTGGCTTTCTTATCATAATTTATCTTTTGAGGGAGAGAGTGAGCTTGTGCAGATTGGAAAGTTTATTGATGAGAATACTTATGCTAATCAAAAACATAATTTTATGATAGATAATAAAGTTAATATAGACTTTTTAAAAAATAATGTAGTGCATGAAATAAAAAAATCAGACAAAGAAAAACAAATGGCTATTAATCAAATAAAATATTATCTATTTATATTAAAAGAGTACGGATTTGATGATATAAAAGGAGAATTAAATATACCGTCAAAAAGATATAAAGAAGAAGTGCTCCTTGAAGAAGGAGATGATGAAAAAATTTTAGAGAGACTTGAGCTTATAAATAAAATTATCAAAGAAGAAAATATACCAGAAGCTGTTAATAAAAGTGCTTGTAAAAAATGTGCTTATTATGAGTTTTGTTATATATAAAAAAAATATAAATAAAGGAAGTTATTTTCATGAGTAAATCTTATTATTTGTTTTCAAGCGGCGAGCTTAAAAGAAAAGATAATACACTTCAGTTTATCAAGTCAAACGGAGAGAAAAGAGATTTACCTATACAGATAATTTATGATATATATATTTTTTCTGAAATTACAATAAATACTAAACTTCTTAATTTTTTATCGCAAATTGGGATATGTGTGCATTTTTTTAATTATTATGAGTTTTATTCTGGGAGTTTTTATCCTAGAGAAAAATTAGTTTCTGGAGATTTACTTGTTCATCAGGTTATGCATTACAGTGATTATGATAAGAGGATATTGCTTGCCAAAAAATTTGTTTATGGAGCTTCTGACAATATACTAAGAAATTTAAAATATTATGACAATAGAGGACGTGATTTGAAAGAAGAAATTAAAAGTATAGAAAAATTAAAATCAAGTATAGATTTGTATTATAATATTAATGAGATAATGGGAATAGAAGGCAATATTCATAAAGTTTATTACAGCTCCTGGAAAAAAATTATTAATCAGGAAATAGATTTTGAAAAAAGAGTAAAGCGTCCGCCTGATAATATGATAAACTCACTTATAAGTTTTTTAAACTCTGTACTCTATACCAAGGTATTATCAGAGATTTATAAAACACAATTAAATCCTACTATAAGTTATTTGCATGAGCCTTCTGTAAAAAGATTCTCATTATCACTTGATACAGCAGAAATTTTTAAGCCATTAATAGTTGACAGACTTATCTTTTCATTATTAAATAAAAAGATGATAAGCGAAAATGATTTTGATAGAGACAGTAATTTTTTGAGGCTAAAAGATAAAGCATTAAAAACAATAATGGAAGAATTCGAAAAAAGACTTACCACTACTATAAATCATAGAAGTTTGAAAAGAGATGTATCATATAAGCATTTAATTAGATTAGAACTTTATAAAATCTCTAAACATTTGCTTAATGAAAAAGAATATAAACCTTTTGTAATATGGTGGTAAGAAACAATGTATTTAATATTAGTTTATGATATACAAACAGATGACGAAGATGGTACTAGAGTTGCAAGAACAGTTTTTAAGACTTGCAAGGCATATCTTAATCATATACAAAAATCTGTCTTTGAGGGAGAACTCTCAAAAGTGCAGTATTTGGAATTAAAAAATAAGCTCTTTGACATTTTAAGAAAAGAAAAAGATTCTTGTATAGTTTTTAAAAGCCGTAATGAAAAATGGCTTGATAAAGAGTTTTTGGTAGAAGAAAGCATTGACAAAACTTCTAATTTTATATAAAATAAATTTATTGTCGAAGCGTAATTGTTATAAAATTCTGCTTAATCGACAGAAGATTTTTGACAAAAATATATTTATTAACTGTTTTTTAATTATATATTTGTGCATTTAAGCGAATTAAATATGTAAATTGTAAAAATAGTTTTGAATATACGGATTTCTAATCTAACCATACTGGAATGTAAATTCTTACTAGTATTTTGTCTATAACGCTCTACTGATTTATTTCTAATCTAACCATACTGGAATGTAAATGCATTGTTTGCTACGTTTGGTACTTGTTGCCCTACATTTCTAATCTAACCATACTGGAATGTAAATTGGTGCGTTCGTATAGAAAAAGCATTAAACGGCTATATTTCTAATCTAACCATACTGGAATGTAAATATGGCTTATTTAAGTGGTGGTGGTATGCTTTTTCCTATTTCTAATCTAACCATACTGGAATGTAAATTGTGCTGATGTATCGCTAGATTGAGAAGTTTGTAAAAATTTCTAATCTAACCATACTGGAATGTAAATCAATAAAACATACTGTTTTTTTGCGGTTAAAAAAAAATTTCTAATCTAACCATACTGGAATGTAAATTTTGAAGAGATAAAAATAAGAACAAATGAAATAACAATTTCTAATCTAACCATACTGGAATGTAAATGTTATATACTCTTCCCATTTATCCCACAGCAATCGAATTTCTAATCTAACCATACTGGAATGTAAATTATATATAATCCTTTAACAAAAAAAAAATTAGCCCGATTTCTAATCTAACCATACTGGAATGTAAATATTCTATTCAATCTATGAAGCTCCAGAGGCTCATTATTTCTAATCTAACCATACTGGAATGTAAATTTAGTTCCCCGCGTTGCTTCCTGCTATCCAGCCTGCATTTCTAATCTAACCATACTGGAATGTAAATCTTTGGAAAAGGAGGAGTTCAGATATGATAAGAACAATTTCTAATCTAACCATACTGGAATGTAAATTTCATTAACTTTTCGCTGAAGACAAAAAACACATTTTATTTCTAATCTAACCATACTGGAATGTAAATAATTTACAGCAAGTTCAAGCAGCTCAAAGACAGTTTAATTTCTAATCTAACCATACTGGAATGTAAATGCTCTGCTTCTAATTCTGCTAAAGCATTATAATATTATTTCTAATCTAACCATACTGGAATGTAAATACAGGACAAGCACCGCAAATGCAGGCAGGAATACAGCATTTCTAATCTAACCATACTGGAATGTAAATTTCACAAACATAAAAATACGTAAAAACGAAGAAGAAATTTCTAATCTAACCATACTGGAATGTAAATGCTGATTTTAAACGCCAAGCATATGCATACGTATGGATTTCTAATCTAACCATACTGGAATGTAAATACATTAAAAGACAGAATAGTAAAAAGAAACTTAATTATTTCTAATCTAACCATACTGGAATGTAAATGTTCTATCAGAAAAGTTTTTTACTGCTTCTTTTAATATTTCTAATCTAACCATACTGGAATGTAAATATCATTAACATTATGTGGTAATGTGGTCTTTCTGTATTTCTAATCTAACCATACTGGAATGTAAATTCCTGACTTGCTGATGTTTGTAGTACTTCGCTGTTCAATTTCTAATCTAACCATACTGGAATGTAAATTTTTTTATCATTTCTACTCCTTAAACGAGGGGTACAATTTCTAATCTAACCATACTGGAATGTAAATCTACACGAAAAATTAACAGGAAAAAAATACAACACAATTTCTAATCTAACCATACTGGAATGTAAATGCTTTCAACAGCGACTTCTTAAAAATGAAAGACGAATTTCTAATCTAACCATACTGGAATGTAAATAATCTTCGTTTATATGAAGATTATCTACATCATTTATTTCTAATCTAACCATACTGGAATGTAAATGCTGAATATCGAATAAGAAGTAGATTTGAAATACCAATTTCTAATCTAACCATACTGGAATGTAAATTTCCGAAGAGTATCGCGAGGATACGGACTTAAAAGAATTTCTAATCTAACCATACTGGAATGTAAATGTAAACTGTATACCAACGGAAATGCCAGCCGATTTCAATTTCTAATCTAACCATACTGGAATGTAAATCAAGGCTAATACCTAATATTTCAGCAATATATTCAATTTCTAATCTAACCATACTGGAATGTAAATTATATATGTTATCAGAGATCATCTCTATACATATTTATTTCTAATCTAACCATACTGGAATGTAAATTTTTATTTTTCCTCCAATTCTATTAAGTTCTTTATGTATTTCTAATCTAACCATACTGGAATGTAAATGCACGAATAAAATACACTAATGTTCCTGTGGGCTATATTTCTAATCTAACCATACTGGAATGTAAATTCTTTTATATCAAGCATAAGTTTTTTTAATTCTTCATTTCTAATCTAACCATACTGGAATGTAAATCTTTTATCAATATGCTTACAATCTTCCACACAGGAAAATTTCTAATCTAACCATACTGGAATGTAAATCAAGACCATCCAAACGATTACTATATGAATATACTAATTTCTAATCTAACCATACTGGAATGTACTAACCATACTGGAATGTAAATCTCGTCAATGGTATCCTTACAAACGAGGGTAACTACATTTCTAATCTAACCATACTGGAATGTAAATAACGACAACGTTAAAATTAGAACAGAAACAGTAGCAATTTCTAATCTAACCATACTGGAATGTAAATATTTATTTTAATTCTTAAGGAGTGCGAAAAATGAAAATTTCTAATCTAACCATACTGGAATGTAAATCAAGACCATCCAAACGATTACTATATGAATATACTAATTTCTAATCTAACCATACTGGAATGTAAATGTAAATGTTCAATCTTAATACATCAGTGTACATTACTCCGCTTATTTCTAATCTAACCATACTGGAATGTAAATAAATGCCGGCCGACTTCAAACGTCAAGCGTATGCGTATTTCTAATCTAACCATACTGGAATGTAAATGTCAATCTCTCGTGTAATGGTTCAATTATTTCTTCGATTTCTAATCTAACCATACTGGAATGTAAATAATACTACTTGGGCAAGAGATTTAAAAGAAAGCGTAGATTTCTAATCTAACCATACTGGAATGTAAATTTGCCTCAAGCAGCGGTACATTTCCACCTAATGCAAATTTCTAATCTAACCATACTGGAATGTAAATCAAGAATTTGACTGCCAAAGAATTTTTGCAGGTTTTATTTCTAATCTAACCATACTGGAATGTAAATCTTCCGATACTTGAAAGACAAAGGGAATTGCAGTGGGATTTCTAATCTAACCATACTGGAATGTAAATAGGGTTATTTGGTATGCCGAAACGTGAATATAGGTCGATTTCTAATCTAACCATACTGGAATGTAAATCGTAACCCCTACAGATGATATGAACATTGAGGACAGATTTCTAATCTAACCATACTGGAATGTAAATATAAAATATATAGCACTATCTGCCCGTATGGGGATGCTGATTTCTAATCTAACCATACTGGAATGTAAATTCAGCTGTTGAGGGAGAGAGTGCGAACGGTGCTATATTTCTAATCTAACCATACTGGAATGTAAATTTTATAGTTTGAAGTCTAGTAATAAAATCAATTATTCATTTCTAATCTAACCATACTGGAATGTAAATACAGAAATGCCGGCCGATTTCAAAAGGCAAGCATACGATTTCTAATCTAACCATACTGGAATGTAAATCAGTTAAAGCCAATAATATTGATGTCGGCAAATATATTTCTAATCTAACCATACTGGAATGTAAATCCGAGTAATGAAATTGCTCGGAACTTTTAGGCGGAAATTTCTAATCTAACCATACTGGAATGTAAATTTCGATTATTTTCAGTATTATATGGATAGGTATTTCAATTTCTAATCTAACCATACTGGAATGTAAATCTTTGATAGGAGCATAGTTAGCATGCAAATTGGAAAATTTCTAATCTAACCATACTGGAATGTAAATCTAGCACTTATTTCATTATCTTCGCTTATTGTTATAATTTCTAATCTAACCATACTGGAATGTAAATAGATTTTTTAAGGGCTTGTATACTGGTAATATACAAATTTCTAATCTAACCATACTGGAATGTAAATTTATAAAAAAGAAGATAAGCCTGAAGATGAAGAAAATTTCTAATCTAACCATACTGGAATGTAAATTATCGAAAGCAGTAAGGTTTAAATCAGGATCGTCTATTTCTAATCTAACCATATTGGAATGTAAATTCTGGAGTTTCAATTAAAGGATCTTTCTCTTTTAAAATTTCTAATCTAACCATACTGGAATGTAAATTATTTATCGACTTAACAAGTCGACACCCGACCTCGTATTTCTAATCTAACCATACTGGAATGTAAATTGATGTGGCAGGAATGTGTCCCTGGTGATATTTTTCATTTCTAATCTAACCATACTGGAATGTAAATCTGACGCACGTCTACAAATAGCTGAAAGGTTAGGCATTTCTAATCTAACCATACTGGAATGTAAATGACGATGATGTATTCGCTGTTGTAGATGAAGATAAGATTTCTAATCTAACCATACTGGAATGTAAATCTTATTTGGAACGCGCTGAAGCTGGAGATATATTTCATTTCTAATCTAACCATACTGGAATGTAAATTTAACAGTAACAGGACTAGGATTACGTAGTGATTCAATTTCTAATCTAACCATACTGGAATGTAAATTGAGGAAGTGAGGCAGAATATAGACAAAAAGATAACAATTTCTAATCTAACCATACTGGAATGTAAATGAATTCTTAATAATGTCAAGAGGACTAGGAAAAGAATTTCTAATCTAACCATACTGGAATGTAAATTGAAATCTCAACATGAACGTTTGGAAAAACTTTACAATTTCTAATCTAACCATACTGGAATGTAAATACTGATAGAGATATAAAAGTAGGAACTGCAACTGCATTTCTAATCTAACCATACTGGAATGTAAATCTTTTAATACCGCTTTTTGAGTCAAGCAAAGAAAATATTTCTAATCTAACCATACTGGAATGTAAATGCTTGTTCTCCTAGTATTTGTGCTTCTATTAATTGCATTTCTAATCTAACCATACTGGAATGTAAATTGGGGAGATATTAAATACGCTGTGCTTGTCGGTTTAATTTCTAATCTAACCATACTGGAATGTAAATCTTGGGCTGTAACCGATTTTCAAATTATTAATATAAATTTCTAATCTAACCATACTGGAATGTAAATTATCAAAGTATAAATAATAATATTGCTAGTCAAATAATTTCTAATCTAACCATACTGGAATGTAAATCTGTACTATGCGTTTGATTTATAGGTTATACGAAATATTTCTAATCTAACCATACTGGAATGTAAATCAGATTTGACACCTACTAATTTAAGCAGTACAAGTTAATTTCTAATCTAACCATACTGGAATGTAAATTAAATTAAACTCCTATTGTTGTTATGTTCCCTACTTATTTCTAATCTAACCATACTGGAATGTAAATTTCGATTATTTTAAGGAGTATATCGATTTGTATTTTCATTTCTAATCTAACCATACTGGAATGTAAATCTTGAATTAATGAGTAGAATAGTAAAGCTAGTTAGATTTCTAATCTAACCATACTGGAATGTAAATTATAAAAAATATCATTTTTTAATTAGTATAGATATTATTTCTAATCTAACCATACTGGAATGTAAATTATGTTGATTATTTTAAAATAGGGAAATTGAATAATATTTCTAATCTAACCATACTGGAATGTAAATAATAGTAACTTTATAATGATTTTTAGTGATGATGAATTTCTAATCTAACCATACTGGAATGTAAATTATATGTGGGCTAAAACTTGTAAAGAGATGTCTAAATTTCTAATCTAACCATACTGGAATGTAAATCTGTAATCTAAATTCATTAACGTACTGTTTTCGGGTATTTCTAATCTAACCATACTGGAATGTAAATTATACATTGAATATAGATAGTCTTTGTTTTGATGTTATTTCTAATCTAACCATACTGGAATGTAAATTTCATTATAAATAAGATTATAGGCTCGACGAGGGTAATTTCTAATCTAACCATACTGGAATGTAAATCTCAGGTTGGGGGTCAGTAAATTCTTCAGGAGGAATATTTCTAATCTAACCATACTGGAATGTAAATGATAACCATTGCGGAAACTTTTTATATAATAGTCTATTTCTAATCTAACCATACTGGAATGTAAATTAATTTGATTTTTTGTCATACGCAGTTAGAAAAATAATTTCTAATCTAACCATACTGGAATGTAAATCACGCGTAATATTTTATTTTTCTTTTTTCTTTATTATTTCTAATCTAACCATACTGGAATGTAAATGATTTAATTTCTGGTGGTAGTCTTTTTGCTAATGTATTTCTAATCTAACCATACTGGAATGTAAATATACTATGCTGTATACAAATAGATAGAAACTCAAGAATTTCTAATCTAACCATACTGGAATGTAAATATTCATTCCTGCCTTTGTTAAATCTTCTGCTCTTCTTATTTCTAATCTAACCATACTGGAATGTAAATGCCAAATTACCTTGTGCAGACGTATCGCTAGATTGAATTTCTAATCTAACCATACTGGAATGTAAATCTCAAAGTTTTAGTAGTTGGTTAAGTGGTAATAATTATTTCTAATCTAACCATACTGGAATGTAAATTTTTTTTGTTTATATATTATATTATATTTATGTTTTATTTCTAATCTAACCATACTGGAATGTAAATATTTATGAGCATTGGCGACGAGCATACAGCAAAACGATTTCTAATCTAACCATACTGGAATGTAAATAGCAAACAAGTTTACTCGGCGGGTTTCCGCAGGCTTATTTCTAATCTAACCATACTGGAATGTAAATTTTGCTCTATTTTGATAATATTCGGTCTCTTGTCTTATTTCTAATCTAACCATACTGGAATGTAAATGCTGATTTCAAAAGGCAAGCATATGCGTACGTGTGGATTTCTAATCTAACCATACTGGAATGTAAATTGACAAAACAAGAGCAGGAACATTATGGGAAGCGTTATTTCTAATCTAACCATACTGGAATGTAAATGTAGAAACAAAAATATTAAAACCAAATGATAATGTAATTTCTAATCTAACCATACTGGAATGTAAATCAATATATGGATATCATCATACATATTATAATTATAATTTCTAATCTAACCATACTGGAATGTAAATTCTCTATTTTACATCCGCTTGAAGCCTCAATATTTACATTTCTAATCTAACCATACTGGAATGTAAATGTTGCATTGCTTACTAAAGTAGAATAACTCATTAAATTTCTAATCTAACCATACTGGAATGTAAATCTTAATGTTCAAGTGATGGGGGCTACACAAGGAAGATTTCTAATCTAACCATACTGGAATGTAAATTAATGTAAAATTAAAAGGTTCATACACTTTAAAAGAATTTCTAATCTAACCATACTGGAATGTAAATTTTGAGCGATTAACACCAAATGAGCGATTGACACCATATTTCTAATCTAACCATACTGGAATGTAAATCTGCCATAACCTTTACAGCTGTACTTATTATTGTAGATTTCTAATCTAACCATACTGGAATGTAAATTAAATATTTTGATTTTCTAATTGATGTTTATGAAGCATTTCTAATCTAACCATACTGGAATGTAAATTTTTCACAAAGAGACAGTTCTCCTTCTATTTTATAATTTCTAATCTAACCATACTGGAATATGAATTTTTTTAAACAATAATAATAAAATGCAAAAATATTGACTATATTATCATCTAAAATATAATAGCAATATGCAAATGAAAATGGTTAAAGTAATACTATTTATAGCAGGTATTTTTATGCTTTCAGCTTCAATATTCGGTTTTTGGCATATTTTTTATACATACAAAAAATATATACATACAGTATGCATAGTTGAACAGCTTCATAGAAAAAAAGTATATAAATATAGAAAAATGAGATACGAAGATACTATGGTTATAAGCTATGAAACTGATAAATACGGAAAGCTATATACAACTTTAGAGAGTGAGTATCCTTTTAGAAAAATTGGGGATAAATTAATATTATGGTATGACCCTAATTACCCAAGAAATATAAAACTTCCTATTTCTGAAGGTATTATTTCTATATTCTTTGCAGCTTTAGGAGTAATATGCATATCGACAGTAATTTTTTTAGTAAAAATAAAAATATAGATTTCTTATATACTACACACTGGAAAAAAATAAAAATTATAATATACTATCATTCTATTATTTATGAAAAAGTACATTTTATTTTTTGCTTTAATATTTGCTGTATATATCAATATAAGTGTAACTCTATACACGCAGGTTTTAAAACCATTTAGAAAATTATATACCATACAAACAGAAAAGTTTGAAATTATTTTTCCTATAGAGTCCAGAAGAACAGCTGAAAACCTTGCAAAAGTTGCTGATGATATATACGAAAAATACTCTAAAATTTTAAATAGCACAGTACGAGGAAAAATTCCAATAACTATAACACCTGATTTTAATATATTTAATTCGGCAGCAATGGTAATACCATCTTCAAGCCTTATACTTTATGATACCAATATGGACGAAAATTTCACTAGCTATGATAATAACTTTGAAAGAGTATTTATACATGAACTCACGCATCTATTAACTATGGCATCAGAAAATACTGGACTTGCTACAAAAGTAATGGGAAACTGGGCTTCTTTTGTACATCTTAATGCAATGCCTTTTATGATAGAGGGAGCTCCTGTGAGTATGGAAAGTTTTACAGGTTTCGGACGTGCTAATGACCCGCTTATTAAACAAAGGTTAAGACAGGATATTTTTGAAGGCAATTTTAGAACTCCTATTCAAGCATCTTATTTATGGACTAAAATCCCTTATGGAGATGTATATTATGAATACGGAGGACTATTTTCAAAATATTTACAAGACAGATTCGGAATGGATAAATATAATGAGTTTTGGAAAAAAATGCAGACTAGTCTTAGCTTTTCATTTCTTATTTATAACTCTGGAGTTTACGGAGCTTTTAAAAAAGTATATGGTATAAAATTTACTGATATATGGTCAGACTTTCAAAACTATTTGGTTCTTACAGATATTAATCCAAGCGAAGAACTAAGAGTAAATGATAAAGAAACTTTTATTAATGATATTGCATCATACAATGATACTCTATACTATATAGACGGAGATATCGGAGCTTTATATTCATACAAAGAAAAAAGAAATAATGAAAATAATAAAAAAGATTTGAAATTAGAATTCTTAATAGATCAATATTCTGAAAGTTTGGATATATCAAAAGACGGAAGCAATGCTTTAATAGCTTCATATATGTATAATGGAGGACTTTATAAATATATCATAAAAGAATATGATTTAAATAAAAAAAGAAGAACAAAAAGAAAATGGTTTGACATGCAGTATGCAAGATATTTTAGAAATGGAATTATAGGAATATCAAAGGATCTGCATAATTCTATTTTAGTATACATAAATGAAAATAATGAAAAAGAAATTTTATTACAAGCCAATGATAATTTCGGATACAGTTCTCCAGCAGTCATTGATGATAATAACATAGCATTAATAGTTACAGAAAACGGAATAAAACATATAGCAATATTTAATTATAATAATAAAACATTAAAATATATTGATACAAAGGATAACACTCTTAACTATGTACGTTATTTAAAATACTCAAATAATAAACTTCTTTTTTCATACAATAATAATGACAGATTTTATAAACTAGGTGAAATTGATTTAAACAATAATAGTATGAAGCTATACACAAAAGACTATTCAGGCGGAGTATTTTCTGCTGTATATGCCGGAGAGAGTATTTATTATAAAGGCAGATTTTCAGAGTTTGACAGACTTATGAAGTATACAGACAATTCATCTCAAACAAAAAACTTCACATATACTGATAAAACGATTAATAAATACGAGTTTACTCCTCAAATGGAGATTGGCAATTATAATGCATTTAAATATTTTAGACCTTGGAGCATGTGGGTGCCTCTTCCTCAAATCAATGAAACTTTTCCTTTTCTAGTAAACGGACTTGGAATATTATCTGTAGTCTCTTCACCTTCTGCAAATAATTTGGCATTAATATGGCTTGGATATGATATACCTTCTAATTTTCTGCAAACAGAATTAACTGTTACTTCTTTTAGTATGCTTTATCCTTTATACTTTGGGTTTAAAAGCGATGTAGTATATTCTACCTACAATTATTGGAGATTAAATACATATCTTGCTATGCAGTTTTTAATTAATACAGAAAGCGATAAAGTGCATTTCTTATTAGAGCCTTCAATATCTGGTGCTTTATTTTCAGAATTTGTCAATCCTCAAACCAATACATCATCAGCATTTACTTGGAAATACTCTTCATGGACTTTCAATGTTTCTTTAAAAGCCTCAATGATATTCAGAGTACAAACCGATAAGCCATACAGAGATGATTTAGTTAATATTACTATATATCCAACATACTCTATAAGATACAATAAATTTGCCATAGACTTCAGTACAAAGTTCCAAACAAGATATGTTCCTATAAGGGCAAGTTTTTACGGCTCTTATGCCTTCGGTACAAATACAGCATTTGACGGCTCTTCTACAGTATTTGGAGGCAGAGAAGTAAAAGCCCCAGAAGAGTTTTATTCATATGTAGAGAAGAAAAAATATAAAAGCAGTCTTCTTTTGGGAGGCGATTTTGAGCTATTAGGCTATTTGGATTCTAAGTTTAATTTAAGTCATATATACTTTGATAATTTCTTTGCTTCGCTTTCATATAGATTTGCTTATTACTCAAAAGAATATATGCATTCTGCAGCTTTAAAAGTAGGATTTGATGCCAGTATCCCTGTATCAGGGTATCAGAATATAGTTACAGGAGAGCCTTATTTACTTTTAGCTTTAAGACTTCCTACAAGCCTTGATAAGAGCGTAATTCAAAACTACCCTACTCTGAATGATATATATATAGGCTTTGGTTTTCAGATGTCTTGGTAATAGTTATAGTATTTTTAACAATAGTACTAAATAATACTAAAATACATAACCGTACTATCCTATGAATTATTAGAAAACAGTGATGAAATTTTATAAATTTATATTTTTGTATGTAATTATCTAATTGATGAAATATTTTTTTTATAATTTGTATTAAAAATATTGACTTTTTATAAAAATTATGCAGACTAATTAGTAGAGGATCTTTATGGTGTCTATTGAGTTACTTAAGCAATCTCTCAGTAGGCACTGTCAAAAGACTATAAAAATATTAGGAGAATCAAAAATGAAAAAGGTTTTATTAACCGCTATGGCTCTGTTAACCATAGCAAGTGCCTCAGTGTTTGGTATGTACGGTGTAGACGGTAATGACTGGATTAACTTCCTCGTACATGGAAATCAGTTTAGAGCAAGAATGGAACAGTTAGGCTTTGTTCTAGGAAATGATACTATTAAAGGTACATTAGGCTTCAAAGCTGACGGCGGCTGGATGGGGCAGCAAATTCTTTCTGGAAATAACAGTGATGTTCAATTAGATGCTACATTATCAGCTGGTATAGGATACACTTCTGATATGTTCGGTATTGGTGTAGGATACAACTTTACTTACATAGATAAATATTTACAGGTACATACTCCTACATTAGTATTTAATGCTTTAAATGACAACTTGAGAGTAGCAATACCTATACAGGTTGCTGTAACAGATAATGATCATGGTCTTGGTACTAAATTTACTGGGGTAGGTTTTAACCAAATAGAATTAAGATATTATACTGGAATAGATGCATTTAATTTAATAAGGGTAGATTTCAATTATAAAAACGGTACTTGGGAAAATGCTTTAAACAGTAAAAGTATTTATGAAGTATTTGGTATGCAGTTAAGATTATACTTCTTGAATACTCAAGTAGGTAATGTAACTGTTAATCCTTATATCAGAATAGATTATCACCAAGCATTAAGAGGAACAGTATTAAATACTGATTATTTGACAATAGGAGACATGTACAGCGGTCAAAGTGCTTATGCTATAAGTGAAAATACTGCTCAGTCAGATATATATGATGTTAGTCCTTTCTCTTTGTCTATCAAACCTGTATTATCTTTGGCAGCAAGCAGCGATGTAGTGTCTCTTTATTTTGAACCTGCTATAGGTTATAAAGTAACCTCAGAAAAACGAAAAGGTGCATCACAGATAACAACTCATGCATTAACTTGGGCTGCTTATGCTGAAATGTATGTAAGACCTGTTCAAGACTTAGAATGGTACTTTGAGATGGATGTTAATGGTAATGTAACTGGTAAAACTGGTGCTGTTGCTAATCAGGATCTTTCTCCAGTATTATTTGAAACTACTACAGGTATTACTTGGTATCTTCCTTCCTTCGGTGCAAATGAGTAATTTTGCTAATTCATAAAGGTTTTATTTTGGGGCTTAAACTTTGACAGTTTAGGCCTCTTTTTTATATATTTGTATGCATATCTATGAATTAAAAATTATTTCATTAGAGCAATTACTTAATATAATCTCCTTGATTATTAAAATCATTGTACTTGTTTTATGATTAGCATGGTTTTTTAAAACTGCAAGTAGGTAACTTGTAGACAGCACGCAGAGCGTAGGCAAAAGGCAAACAATATAAAAAATATACAAAAAATAAAATTTATTTTTTTCATTTAGTATATTTAGATAAATATTATAGAGCAGTTTTTTTATAAATTATTTCTTCTTGTTTGTAAGGGCTAATATAAGAATATGTACAACTGATTTATCCACTTCTGGTATTCTTAGTGCCTGCGATATATTATAAGGCTTGTACTGCTTTAATTTATTTATAGCATCTATCTTTACACTTTTCAAACTAGAATAATCAAAATCTTCTGGTATAAGCATGTTTTCATATTTCTCAATGTCTTTTATTTCGTTTAAATATCTTGCAATATATCCTTCATATTTAATGTATATTTCTGCATTATTTAAAACATCTTTATTATAATCATCATCTATCAAAGACACAAGCATATCAATACCGCATTCAGGACGCTTTATTATAGAAGATAATGTCATGCTTCTGTATTCTTTAGCCTCTTTTGTAAATCCCAAATCTTCTGCTTCTTTTTGAGTGAGTGTGCGTTTATTTAAATATTCCACAAGTATCTGAGTTTTTCTTTTTTTATCTCTTACTTTATCAAGCCTTTCTTTACTTGCAAGCCCTATATTGTAAGAAAGTTCTGTAAGTCTTTCATCGGCATTATCCTGTCTTAAAAGCATTCTATGTTCTGCCTGCGAAGTAAACATTCTATGAGGCTCTTTAGTTCCTTTAGCCGTTAAATCATCTATCAAAACGCCTATATATCCGTCGCTTCTTTTAAGTATGAAAGGCTCTTCTTTTTTTATTTTTAATGCTGCATTTATTCCAGCCATTAAACCCTGACATGCCGCCTCTTCATATCCGCTTGTTCCGTTAATTTGTCCTGCTAAAAATAAGCCTTCTATTTTTTTTGTTTCAAGTGTAGGCTTTAATTCTATAGGATTCACATAATCATATTCTACAGCATAAGCAGGTTTTAATATCTTTACTTCTTCAAGTCCTTTTAATGCTCTTATCATCTTTATCTGAACTTCTTCTGGCAAACTTGAAGAGAAACCGTTTATATAAACTTCATTAGTCCTATAGCTTTCTCTCTCCAAATGAAGCTGATGTCTAGGCTTATCTGCAAACCTTACAACCTTATCCTCTATACTAGGGCAGTATCTTGGTCCTATTCCAGTAATCACACCGCTGTACATTGGCGATAAATGTATATTGTCCTGTATAAGTTTATGAATATTAGTATCAGTGTATGTTATATAACAAGGCTCCTGAACTATATTAATACTATCATCTAAAAAAGAAAAAGGTACTATTTGCTCATCACCTTTTTGCATCTCTAATATATCAAAATTAATAGAATTATAATCCACTCTTGCAGGAGTACCAGTTTTTAATCTTCCTACTTCAAGTCCTAAAGTCCTTAAATTATCAGAAAGTCCTATAGCAGGAAGCTCTCCTATACGTCCGGCTTGTTTTTGATATGTTCCTATATGAATAAGTCCGTTTAAAAATGTTCCAGTTGTAAGAATTACTGCACCGCATTCATACTCTCTGCCTCTTTCTGTTTTTAAACCTTTAAGTACATTATTTTCAGCTACTATTTCTGTTACTATATCCTGATGAAGTGTAAGATTATTCTGAGCATAAAGAGTTTTAGCAGCTTCTTCCTTATATGCATATTTATCAGCCTGAGCTCTTGGAGCCCATACAGCTTTGCCTTTGCTTCTGTTAAGCATTCTAAACTGCATCATAGTTTTATCTATTAAAAGCCCCATCTCTCCGCCTAAAGCATCTATCTCTTTAACAATAGTGCCTTTAGCCACGCCTCCTATAGAAGGATTACATGACATTTGACCTATAGTATCAAGATTTATAGATATAATAAGCGTATTCATACCTAGTCTTGCAGATGAGAGTGCCGCCTCTATTCCAGCATGACCTGCCCCTACAACTATAACATCATATTTATTATTCATATATACTCTCTTTAATAAATTTGATTTGAAAAATAATATATTAAAATCATTATATTGTCAAAACGAATAATAATATATAATTTTTATTTTTCATACTGCTCATCTGCTTCTTCTATAAGTTTTTTAAACTTTTCTTTAAGAAGTGCCGTTCTTTTTTTCTGCCACATTATATATATAGCTATAGAGTAGCATATTAAAGAGACTATCATCATAAATAAAAATGAGATAAAATATGAAAAGTTAGAAGCTAAATATCCTACAGCAAAAGGTATTATTAAAGCAGCTATTCCAGTAAGAGCCTCATTAACCGCCACATTAGCAGTAGCGTTTTCTTGGTCAGCCAAAGCATAATAAAGCCCAAAGAAATATCCAAATCCGCTTACAAAACCTAAAAACATAAATGCAATTAAAAATATCCAAAAATTTTTAGTTATAAGTATCAATGTAAGAGCAGCAGGTGTTAATAATCCTACTACAGTAAATACTCTTTTTGTTTCTAAAGACCTTAAATAAAATGCAGAAAATAAAGCCCCAAAAGCCATAAAAGCGGATAAACTTCCCACAAGCATTGCCGCCTTAGATTCTGAAAGTCCAGCCTCTTTAATACCATAGTCAAGAAACATAAATCTTAAAGTATGAAGAACAGCCGCACCAACAAATATTATAAGCCAGCCTATATACACCTTGTATCTAGGTGCTCTCATAAAAGGTTCTTCCCATTTATGACGATTTGCTTTCAAATGAAGATGCCTTGACATATAGAAAAAAGTAAATATTAATATACTCATAGCTATAACAATCATAAAACCTATATTCGGATTGAGTTTGTATATAAATCCAGTAACAATAGGTCCTACAGCAAGCCCTAAAGTCCAAGAGAATATAAAAAGTCCGCTGCTTATTCTTATAGGCAAATCTTTGGAAACAGAATCAAGCAAAGACTGAAAGCATACAAAAAATGCCGTTACATTAGCCCCGAATAAAAATGAATATAAAAGCACCATCTCATTTTTTAAATATATTAAACATAATATAGATATTACTATTTGAGAGCATGCTTCTGCGTACAATATTTTAGGATATATTCTCTTTGGTATTTTAAACTTAGAAAATATACTTGCACTTATCATCATACCAGTACCGTACGAAACACCTATTAATGATATAAAAAATGGTGTAGCCATTGCTTTGGAAGCATTGATAACCAAAACTGTACTGAATATGCTTGAGCATAGATAAATTAGAAAAGGCATTGAATAAACTAAAATAATCATTTTATTTAACCTCTAATTAATAATTGTTTTTTATGCAGAGAATATTCACTGCATATTTGATTGTTTTATTATTCTGTTTTCTATTTTTTCATTATTATTATTTAATTTTTCTTTAAATAATACTTCTGCTTTTCTTTTGTTATGCATTATCACTATTGCAGCAATATAACATATTAAAGATACTATCATCATAAATAAAAAACCCGCAAAGTATGAATAATGCGAAGCTAAGTATCCTACACTGAAAGGAATAACTAAAGCAGCAACCCCAGTTAATGCCTCATTTACAGCAACATTTGAAGATGAGTTTTCCTGATCTGCCAAAGCATAGTAAAGACCGAAGAAGTATCCGAATCCGCTAACAAGTCCTAAAAACATAAATGCTATTATAAATACATAAAAATTTTTGCTTATTAATATTAATGTTAAAGCTATAGGTGTAAGAAGCCCTACGATTGTAAATACTCTTTTTTTCTCTAAAAATCTTAAATAAAAAGATCCTACTAAAGTACCAACAGCCATAAAAGCTGATAAACTTCCTACAAGCATTGAAGCTTTAGCCTCAGAAAGTCCAGCCTCTTTTATACCATAATCAAGAAACATAAATCTTAAAGTATGAAGAACCAAAGCACCTACAAATATTATAAGCCAGCCTATATATACTTTATATCTTGGAGCTCTCATAAATGGCTCGTCGAATTTTTTTATTCTGTTTGCTTTAAATCTCAAGTGCCTAGATAAATAAAATAAAATAAATATTATAAAGCTCATAGCTATAACAATATAAAAACCTATTTTATAATTTATATCATATATAAGTCCGGTAATAGTAGGTCCAATAGCAAATCCTAAAGACCAAGAAAATATAAATAATGCTCCGCTTAATCTCATAGGCAGGTCTTTTGAAACTATATCAAGTGATGACTGAAAGCATACAAAAAATATTGTAGTACTGCATCCGTAGAGAAATGAATAAAAAACAGACATTTCCATAGGCATAAATATAAGACATAAAGCAGATATTATCATTTGCATTACAGCTTCTATATATATTAAATTTGTATAGTATTTTTTGGGTATTTTTATTTTAGATAGTATTCCAGCTGTAATCATCATACCCATGCCGTAAGAAACTCCAAGCATAGATATAAAAAAAGGAGCAGCCCCCATCTTTGAAGCATTAATAACCAAAACAGTACTGAATATGCTAGCACATAAATAGATTAAAAACGGCATAGAATAAATTAAAATTATCATTTTTACACCCTAACAAATATTATTTTTTTATCATAATTTTTTAAAAGTAAAAAAAGGGACACTCTTTATAGTGTCCCTTTTGTAAAATACTATATATCTTTTAAAAAAAATTGATATAGCTATTTTGATTTTTTTTATTTTTTTGTAATATTTTCTTTACTAATTTATATAAAAAATCAAAAAACAATACTATGAAAAATAATTTTTTGTTTAACATGTTTTTTATAATTAAATAATATATAAAAAAGATAGTTAAAGATACTAAAAAGATAATTGAAAAAAAAAGAAATTATACTATACTAAAAATTAATCATTTAAAAATTAAGAAGGATTTTAATTATGGCTTTTTTTGATTTAAGTTTAGAAGAACTTTATAAATATAAAGGCGTATCCGAAGAACCTAAAGACTTTGATGAGTTTTGGGATAATACTTTAAAAGAAAATAATCATAGTACAGATGCTAAGTACACTTTAATAGACACACATTTAAAACTATTTGATGTTTGGAGTGTAAGTTTTAATGGGTATTTAAAACATAATATAAACGGCTGGTATATAGCACCTAAATATGCTTCAGAAAATAATAAAAAGCTAACATGTATAATGTGCTACCCAGGATACGGCGGAGGAAGAGATTATCCTATTAAGCATTTACTTTTTCCTTCAGCAGGATACAGTGTATTTGTAATGGAGGTAAGAGGTCAGGGGGCAGAAGGAGGAAATGGTGCAGTAACTCCAGATCCTATAGGTTCTACTCCTCATGCTGATGGTTTTCTTACTATGGGTATACTTGATAAAAAAGATTATTATTATAAAAGGGTTTTTATTGATGCTGTTAAATCCATAGAGGCTGCAAAAGAACATTCTTTGACTGGTAAAATAGCTATAAACGGCACAAGTCAGGGAGGGGGAATATCTCTTGCTGTTTTGGGTTTATCATCTCTTACCAAAGAAAAAATTGAAGCTGCTATGATAGATGTTCCTTTTTTATGCGACTATAAAAGAGCCTGCACTATTACTGATACACTGCCTTATAATGAAATAGCGAAATTTTGCAAAACAAACAGAATGCATGAAAAAACTGCTTTTCAAACTTTATCATATTTTGACGGGGCTTTATTTGCAAAAAGATCTAAAGTTAAAGCATTATTTTCTGTTGGTCTTATGGATATTATTTGTCCGCCTTCAACTGTGTTTGCTGCTTATAATAATTATGCAGGAGATAAATCTATTAATGTTTATACATTTAATGGGCATGAAGGAGGAGACAATGAACAGAGTGAGAGAAAATTGGAGTTTTTAAGTTCTCTAAATCTTTAGTACTAATTGTTTAATAATTTTATTAAATTTATAAAGCTATGCAGTTTATAACTTATTAATGAAGTTTATAAACTGCTTATTATTTTATAATTTTAGTACTTCTTCTATGGTTAGCCCTGTATTTTCACTTATAATATTTATATCTATACCAGCATTTTTGAAACTCCTAGCTATGGCAAGCTGTTCTTCTCTTCTGCCTTCTTCTCTTCCTTCCTGCAATCCTTCTTCACGCTCTCTTCTTAACATTAAAGTCTGACCATATAAAAATGCATCTCTGGCATTATAAACTTCCATCTCATCTTCACTAGATATGAAACGTTCATATTTATTAATTACTTTAGGCATAATATTATTAACCTCCTTTAATTTATCTTTAACTTTATCCAAATCTTTAGCTGTAAAAAACTCTATCCAAGATAATATTTTCTTTTTCTTAATATCTTCTATATTTGTATTATATAATATTTTCCTAAATCTCGGAACTTCTACTATATGCATCTGAACCATATCTAAAACAACTTCTGGATTCTCTGTATCTATTAGCTTAAAACATCTATGCGGCTTACCATTATCATTGAAATCCATATTGAAGTCTACAAAGTTAATACTTATAACCTCGCTTATTATATCATAAGGCTCTTTTTCTTCTACTTCGATTACTATATTCTTAGATATATAATAGTATATTCTTCTCAAAAAGTCTATATTACCTGATAATTGTATTTGTTTAAGAGCCATAGATATTGCACAGTTTTAGTTTAAAAAAAGGAGGTATTCCTTATAATTTAAATTATCACAACAAACAAAAAGGAATAGCTA
>NZ_CASEGO010000059.1 GCF_949287625.1 uncultured Brachyspira sp.
TTTTTTGTGCGGCAAAAAAGTTGATAATTCTATATAATGTACATCAGTTGACAAAATGAAATCGTTCCAGTATATACTGAAAATTCTTAAGTTTGTCAACAGCGAGCCGCTGCACCTTTCCGCACGATATTGTTTATTCTTATCAAATGTCAACGATACGTGCGGCTGATTACCTATTATTATACCAAAGAAGTAATTTACTATACATCTAAAACATATTTTATTGATTAATAAAATATGTTATATTATAAATAAATTATAATTACATTTATAAATAATTAAAATTTAGCAAACTATAGTTGTTTATGTATATACTGAAAATTTTTAAGTTTGTCAATTTTTTTATTCAACTTTTTCCCGCCGCAAAAAGTTGCAAAAAATGCAATTACTAGAACTTTATATTTTAAAGATATGTATTAAATGTATGGTAATACCTAAAATTTTGGCTAAAAATGAAGTCTTTTCGCCTGCCTACGGCACGCAGAGCGGGCACGACTGTGTGCTTCGCAGGGTTAGTCCCCACAAATCTAAAATTTAAAAATTTATTTTTGACAAACTATATCTGTTTAGGTATATACTATTTCTTACTTATTGAAAGAATGATTATTTTATCAGCTTTTTGTATTGGTAAATTTAGTTATTTGAGACTATAACAAACTTCATTGGATATTTTATTAACTTTATTAATTTGATATTACTAGTCATAATAAAAATATATGATACATTATGAAATAATTAAAACATTTTTCAAACAAGTCTGATATTTAATTTTTTACAAATTTCAAAGCAGTATTCACACAAATCTGTAACTTACATTATATTACAATTAGTATAAATCTAATTATAAAACTTTAAGAATAACAAATATTATATAATTTACTTATTATAAAACAAGCCTATTCTTTATTAGTATTTACTTCTGGTATTTCATTATTTTTCAATTTTTCTATAAAACTTCTCAAATCATTTTTGTTTGATTTTGAACCGTTATTAACTTTGCCTCTTTCTATTATTCTTTTAGTACCTAGACTTACCATAGTTTGAATATCTAAAATGAAACTTACAGTACCGTCTCCCAATACAGTAGCACCAGCCAAACCTTCGCTTTTTGTAATATTATCTTTCAATGTTTTTATAACTATATCCTGTTCGCCTATAAGATTATTAACAAGAAGTGCTACCTTTTTACCTTCTGAGGAAAGTATAACAGCATAGTATGATTTTATATTATTATATCTTGAAGGAAGCCTAAATAATTCTTTAACGCTTAATACATTTATTACATCATCTCTTACCTTAATAACCTCTATACCTTCAAGCTCTTGAATATCCTGTACATCAATTTTTATAGTTTCTAATATACTGTTAATAGGAACTGCATAATATTCTTTTTCAGCATCAACAATAAGAGCCTGAATAATAGCTACAGTAAGAGGAATTCTTAAAAAGAATGTAGACCCCTTTCCCCATTCTGTTTCTATACCGATAGTACCATTAATTTTTTCAAGACTTTTTTTAACAACGTCCATACCAACACCGCGGCCTGATACATTTGTAATTTTGGCAGCAGTAGAAAATCCGGGTGCAAATATATATTCAAGCATCTGTCTTTCTGAAAGTTTAGCATCAGCTGATACCAAACCTTTTTTTACAGCACTCTCAAATATTTTCTGCGGTATCATTCCCTTTCCGTCATCAGATATTTTTATGATGATTAAGTTACCCTCATGCGAAGCTCCTAAAACAACAGTACCAGTTCTAGGCTTTCCAGCTTTTTCTCTGTCTTCAGGAGATTCTATACCATGGTCCATAGCATTTCTTACAAGGTGTACTAATGGGTCTACTAGTACCTCAATAACAGATTTGTCCAATTCTGTTTCTTCTCCGTACATTTCTAGTTTTACTTCTTTGCCCAAATCTCTTGATAAATCCCTTATAAGACGTGGAAATCTATTGAATGTCTGAGCTATAGGAAGCATTCTTATTTTCATTACTGTTTCCTGAAGTTCATTAGTTACCCTAGTAAGAAGCTGATAAGAGTTTCTAAATCTGTCTAATGTATTTTTAAACTCTTCTTCCATTTTAACGAGTTCGCTTAATTTATTATTAAATCCGTCTATGTATGTGTTTCTAATTTCTTTAGCTTCTTTTTTCTGCAGGTGTTCTTCAAATTTTCTAAGTACCTGAACAATGCTGTCTCTGTAGTATCTTTTTACTTCGTTAATACCATTTCCTATAATTTTTTGATATGAAGTAAGATCATCATCATACTGAACATATGAACTTTTATTTGTTACAAGCTCCCCAACCTGATTCATCATAGCATCTATTCTGTCGCTTTCCACCCTTAAAAAAGAGCTTTGTCTGTCAACTTTATGATCTTTTCCGCCTTTTGCAGCATCAGGTTTTTTAGCCGCATTTGCAGCAGCCTCTTTGGCTTTTTGAGCTTCTTCTTTCTGTTTTTTTTCCTGAAGAAATTTCTCATATTCTTCTAATATAATATCTTCAATAGATATTTCCTTAGTAACATCAGGCAATGTAATAGCGTCTATTATTGTTTTATCTTCATTAATAGTAGCAAGTATATATGTAACATGTTCATAAAACTCATCGCCTTCCAAAGATTCAAGCGGAGGAATACTTCCCATTATTTCTCCAACATCTTTGAGTGCAACAAATACCTGAACTCCTCCTACTGTTCTCATAGGGCTTTCAGGGTCAAAACTCACATGTACTAACTTTGTCTTTACGCCTTCTTCAACATTATCTCTTATTATACCAAGCAAATCGCTGTCATTAGGCAAAAGCTCATATTTATTGACTTTTTTTTCTGCTTTGGGTGCGGCAGGCTCTTTATTTTCAGAAGTATTAGATGATGGTGCTTCAGCAGAGGAAGACTGACCGCCTAATTTGGCATTTTTAAAATCTTCCAGCTTTTTTATCTCTGCTTCTATATCTCCTGAATATTCTCCTTCTTCACTTGCTGTATTGATTAGATCTTTTAATACATCTATACCTTTTAAAAGAACATCTATAGTAGCATCATCTACTTCTATTTTATTATTTCTTATTAGATCTAATAAATCTTCAAATCTATGGGCGTATTTTTGTGTTTCAACAAGTTCTACAGCACCAGCACTTCCTTTTAAAGTATGAACTGCTCTGAATATTTCCTGTATGGCATCAACATTATTTCTTTCATTATCTAAAATAAGAATATTTTGTTCCAGTCTGTCAAGCATTTCAAATGCTTCTTCAAAGAAATCCTTAAGCAGACTTTTTATATAATCATCCATTTACACGCCCCGTAAAAATTGAAAATCTTACTATATATTATCGGAAAAACATAAAAATGTCTATAGTAAATAATATTTTGCTTGAAAATATAATAATTTATTATATGATAAAAACTATGAAATGTCTATATTTTTATTAAAAATGTAAGAAATGAAAACAATAAATATTAATGAATATAATGTTTTTATTTACGGATATTATTATACATGATATATTTTACCTCAGATACGCATTTTTTTTATATGCATAGTGAAAGAAAAAAAGTTTTTGATGATTATAATTCTATGCATAATATTTTGATAGATAATTGGAATAAAAAAGTATCGGATAAAGATGATATATACATTGTAGGTGATTTTTCAAATGAAAAAGGATATATGAAAACTTCAAATATTTTAAAAATACTCAATGGAAATAAATATTTGATAAAAGGAAATAATGATAAGTTTATAGATAATGATAAGTTTAATAAAAAATTATTTTTATTTATTAAAGATTATCATGTATTAAATATAGAAGAATATAATAAAAAAATTAAAAATATTGTTTTATTTCATTATCCAATATTAGAATGGGAAGGATATTATAATAATACTATTCTAATACATGGACATTGGCATAATGATAAAAAATATCATAAGAGAGCATTCAATGCTTCATGTGATATTCATAATTACAGCCCAATATCCATAGATGAAATATTAAAAATGGTGGTGCATGAATAGTTATAAAGATATGCTGTTAAACAGACTTCATAAAACTATAACAGAGAAAAATTTAATAGAAAAAGATTCTATTAGATTATTAAGCTATGATATTACTATTGAGCCTGAAATAGTTCAGATAGAAAAGAAAAACAGTATATTATGCACTATATATTTTTATGTAAAAGCCCCTCTTTTTGATAATGTATTTTTTGAATCTTCTTCTAGTATAGCATTTGATGAATATAGGGCTATAGTACTTTCTTCAGATAATTTTGTATATTGTGCTTTGCAGGGTATACTCGACTTTTTGTCTGGTATTCATCATCATGAAATAGAGACTTATATACTTGACAATAAAAAGATTTTTACAGTATGCGAAAGTCCTATGATAGGGCTTGGAAATATAGAAAATAAAGAAGACTGTTATCATGAATATGTAGGTTTTGATGAAGATAATGGATATTCTAGTTTTTTATGGAATGCCATAAAAAAAGAAGTACCTTTTATACTTTCTAATAATAGAGTGAGTTTTATAAAGACTTACGGAGCAAAAATGCCGGATGGAGAAATTATGACAGAATGCTCCATTAATAATATTAATAATAAAGTATTAGAAAACTGCGTGCAAAATGAGATTATTAAATGGGATAATGACGGAGAGTTTTTTTCTATAAAGCAGTTTTTTTTCATACTTCAGTCTGATACTACATATGTTAAATATCCTTACAGCAGAGAAGAAATAGAATATTTTGTTATAGAGTATGTTCTCGAGTTTGAAAAGTTTGAAGGAGACTATGAGAAGTTTATTGACAGCATAACTAATATTATAGCTGATAAAAATATAAGAGAGGAGATAATTAATTTTATACCAGAGATATGTGCTCAGAATGCTTTTAGAGAAGTTGTTTTTAATGATATTGCTCAGGTTAATATAGGAAAAAAATCTTACAAAATATTAAAAACTCAATTTACAAGCTATAAGTATATAGAAGATGCTTTGATAGATGGATTTTCTAATAATATTTTTAATAAGGATACATTTAATGATTTGGTTCATATAAGTAATTCATACAACATAATCTATGAGACTATTCAAAATAACCCTAATATAGCAATGAAAGATATATTTGTAACATGCACTTTTAGTTTTACAGAGATGTATCAGTTTATATAAAAATTAAAATATATTATCAATATTGTTTTTTATAGAATTATTAATTTCATTTATAGAGTCAAAGCAGTTTTCAAGTCTGTAGAAGATATAAGAATTATTTTTTATAATTTCTCTATTTTTTTGTTCATTATTATTAAACTCTATTATCTCATTTTTAAATAGTTTAGCACTGTTTTCTAATATACCTGCAATATATTCTGTAAATATCAGCATATTCTGTTTATCTTCAGGTCTGTTGTATTTTTTTATTAAAAATATTATTTGTTCGGCTTCTACTATAAATTTTCTGTTGCTTTCTATAAGAGAATCAGTTATAGGTGTTCCTTTGTATCTGGTTTGATTTTTTTCGTGCATAATAATATTGTTTTTAATCATATATGCTTTTAGCAGACATTCATATAAATACTGAGAAGTTTCTTCATTGTTTATAGCTTTTTTAATCTGATTAAGTATTATAGTATCCATTTCTATAAGTTCGCTTATTTTATCTACCATTCCTTTATGACTTTCAGTTTTTATAATAAAATTATCGAATATCCATACTATCAGCACTGCTATTATTATAAATCCGGCTCTTGATGATGCGGATATTAATTTTGGCATGTATGGAAAAGGTGATATTAATGCTGATATTGTTCCGTAAATCTTTTTTAAAAATCCGTTTATTGAGGCAAATGATAATACAAAGCATATACCAATAGAAGGAATAATCATTTCATATGGTACATATTTAAAAACTGCAGCAAATATAAATACTCCTATAAAATTTCCTAGTATATTTATTTTAAGATTGAGCTTTTGTTCTTCATAAAATGGATATATCATAATGTATGATAATATAGGAAGCCAATAACCCCTTACTGCTATCTCATCTGGAAGAAAATATCTTATAGTAAAAGATATGCACATTACTATACCCATTTTTAAAGAAAATCTGAAATGGGACTTATTAATATTAAATTCTTTTTTTAATCTTATAAATTTTAAATTAAGCAGTTTTTCTATTTCCAAATCGTCTTTATTGTTTTGAAACATATTCGACAATATATCTTTTAATTTTTTTATAGCATATATCCATTCATAATTACTCTTTTCATCACTTAAGAAATAATTATCATTAAAATACTGCATATAATTCATTACACCGTTATATTCTTTCTCATGTTTTGATATATCATGCCTTAATAAATTCGCTATTTTTTCAAGTATATTATATAAATGTTTAAAATATTCACAGTCATCATCAGTAAGTTTATCAATATCCTGATATTCTTTTTGTATAAGCTGATTTATGTCTTCAAGAAATAAAACCATTTCAAAGTGATTAATATTTCTGTTATTCATAATGCCATGTCTTTTTAATGAATCTACATATATAGCAGAAGTATATTCATTTACTATAGAAAATATTTCATCTTTTCTATTTAAATAGCAGGTTTTATTGTATAATAGCATTAATTTTTTGTTTATTAATTTAATACTTCTGTAGGCTAAGCTGTTGGAAACTTTATGTCTTGTAATAAACTTATTAATAACCAAAAATATAAATACTATAAGAAGAGAAGTTAATATAGCTTCCATTCTTAAGTGTATATTTGATATTGGTATATTGTATGCCTGAAAGATTACATAAGCAAAGCCGTATATAAAATAGTTTCTAGGTACAAAGTCATCTGAAAGCAAAAATACTATTAAAAAAGGTACTATAAAATTAAGTGATATAACTAATATAATATTCTGCTCTGCTATAGTGGCAAGAAGTCCTAGAAGAAGCACTCTGAAAGCTACAGCAGGAAAAGACCATACCGTAAAACTATTTCTCATAAAGGCACATATAAAAATGGAAACTATACCTATAGTAGAGTTTTCTCTGCCGTATAAGTTAGTTGATATTACAAGTATGAATATTCCAACTAATACGCTTGGTACAAAGTCTGCAGCTCTTTTTAGAAAAGCTATGAATATTTCTTTTTGTTTTTGATAAAAGTTTTTATTTGTAAAAAACATTGAATTTATTTTAATTTTTTATTATATTATATAAAAGACTATATTATAAATAGAAAAATAGTCAATAAAAAATTATTAATTTCTTAATTATTGCCGATAGTAAAAATAATATATTTTAGTGCTGGGAGTTAATTATGCCGCCTTTAATTATAGAACATGAAGAATATCCTTCAGTGGTTGTTATCGAATACAACAGTATATATAGAAATGAACTTCAGAATTTTATACATAATATAAAAATAAAAGATAATAAAGAGGAAGTTTATACTGATTCTTATTTCAATAAAATAATTCATACTAATAATACAAATATAGGACTTTTGACCATAGATGGAAGAATTAACGGTTATTACTATATAAATAAAGAGGGTGTATTGAAATATATATATATGAATTATCCTTATAGAAGAAATGGTTTTGCTAAACTGCTTTTAACTCATGCCATTAAATCAAATCCTAATATACAGTTTGAGAAAAACTCAAATCAGGCTTATACTAGATTAATCAGTTCTCCTATATTTGAAGATATGATAAAAGGAAATGCTAATGGCGGTATGGATAATAATGCAGGAGGTATGGATACATTTGAAGATCTTACAGGCGGCGGAAGTAAAGAGGGAGAACTTACTTTATTTTAGTAATCAAAAATTTTATGCGTTTTCTTATTCTTTTAATAATTCCTTTATTAATTTCCTGCTCGCATAATGCAGTATCTATAGCGGAAAATCCTGAAGAAGTTAAAAAGGTAAAAGTTTATAAGCTAGTAAGCATGTACACATATTTAGACATTACTATAAGTATAGATAATGGAAGAGTATATGGTAAATCTGCTATAAATGATTATTATGCTAATTGCAAAATAGACGGCGATTTAATATCATTAGATATGATAAAGACCACTAGAAAAACTGATATAGCAGAAAAAAGAAGAATAGAAGGCGATTATTTATCTATACTTCAGACAGCATATTCATTTAAAATAGATGGGTATAGACTTATAATATATACAACATTTATAGATGAACCTCTTATATATGAAGAGATAAAGTAACTTCATCAAAATTAACCCTGTTTCAAAACTATTTTTATTATATTTATATATATAAATTAGTATATACCTAAACAAATACAGTTTGTCAAATTTTAGTTATTTATGAATGTAATTACCATTTATTCATAATATAATATATTTTTATTAATAAATAAAATATGTTTTAGATGTATAGTAAATTACTTTTATTTGGTATAATAATAGGTAATCAGCCGTACGTATCGTTGACATTTGATAAGAATAAACAATACTGTGCGTCCCGAACGAAGATGAGGGAGAGCTCGCGGTTGACAAACTTAAAAATTTTCAGTATATACCTAAACAAATATAATTTGTCAAAAATAAAATTATATTTTATTTTTAATATCTGGGGCAAAGCCCCAGTTATAAAAATAAAAATACTAAAAATCGAAATAGTATAAATATTTCTTAATTTAGTTTTGAAACAAGTCTAATGTGCAGTAATTGACAAAATAAAAGTGTTCCAGTATATACTTATTTGTATAGAAATCTATAGAATGTATGATGATTATAAAAATAAAGGGACTTAATTTTTATATTAAGCCCCTTTTTTTAATTTTTAATGATATATTAAACTCATAATATATCTGATAAACTCAGCTGCGAGAAATATCATCACTATAAACCCTAAGAATATCCAAGATTTTAAAGTGCGTTTTCTAGTCTCTTTTTTATTAAATTCTCTTCTAAAAGGATCATTATTATTATCATATTCCATAATAAAATCCGTCATACTTTTTTCAAATATTTTTGTGTATCAACAGCAACAGCAGCGATAATGATAGCACCTTTAATTATGTACTGCAAATATGGAGAAATACCAACGAATGTCATACCATAGTTAATAACTTGGAATATCAAAACTCCAGAAACTATACCTAAAATAGAACCAATACCTCCAGAGAAAGAAACTCCTCCAACAACGCATGCTGCAATAGCATCAAGTTCATAACCATTACCCAAATTGTTAGTAGCAGAACCAACACGGGCAACCTCTAAAGAACCAGCTATACCATATAAAGCACCAGCCATAGTATAAACTATCATAAGAGTAAGAGGAATATTAACACCGCTTACAGCAGCAGCTTCAGGGTTTCCGCCTACAGCAAATATGTTTTTACCCAATTTAGTTTTATTCCAAATGACCCACATAATAGCCGTTATAATGACCGCAAATATGATTAGGTATGATATAGTGAGACTTCCTAATTTTATACCGCCTTGAGCAAGATTAGTAAATCTAGGGTCAAGTCCTCCTATAGGCTGAGCACCGTATGGAGGTCTGTCAAAATAAGTACTAGTTACACCGTAAAGTATAAGCTGCATACCTAAAGTAGCAATAAACGGAGTTACATAAAGTTTAGAAATGATAAAACCATTTAAAAATCCAAATACCATAAGTATAACCATAACTAATAGTATAGGAAGTATAACTGGAAGCATTGGAAGGTCTGGGTACATTCTAGTAGGATTAGTAGGTGATTGTAATAGAGAAGCACTTACAACAGCAGCAAGTCCTACAGCTCTTCCAGCTCCTAAGTCATTACCTTGAGTTACAAGAAGTGTTCCTACTCCTACAGCTATTATCATACGTGTAGAGGCTTGAGCAAATATGTTTATGAAGTTACTAAGCCTGAAGAAACTAGGTTCTTTAATGATAATACCTATAATTATTATAAGTAATGCTGCAAATATAGCATTGTTTAATACAAATGATTTAATAGTTTTAATGTTTATTTTATTTGTGTCCATGATTTTTCCTTTTTAAAATTATAAATATTTAGCAGACAATGCCATAATTTCTTCCTGATTAGTATTTTTAGTTTCAACAATACCAGCCACTCTGCCGTTACTCATAACCATTATTCTGTCTGTTATGCCGAGCAATTCAGGCATTTCAGAACTAACTACTATTACAGCCTTTCCAACAGTTGCTAAATCTATAATAAGTCTGTATATATCATATTTAGCACCGACATCAATACCTCTGGTAGGTTCGTCAAGCATAAGAATATCAGGTTTACTTAAAAGCCATCTTCCTAAAATAACTTTCTGCTGATTACCTCCTGATAAAGATTGTATAGCAGTTTTCTCAGAAGGAGTTTTTACCTGCATACTATCTATTACCCATTTAGTATCTTCATGCATTTTTTTATTATCTAAAAAACCAAATTTATTTTTATAATGGTCTATATTTGCTATAGTAGAATTAAAATTAATAGAAAGCATACTAAATATACCAGTTTGTCTTCTCTCTTCTGTAACTAGAGCAAAACCATTTTTTATAGCTTTTCTAGTAGAAGAATTATTAACTTCATGGTCCATTTTTATAACATGTCCGGAAGATAAAGTACGCATACCAAATATACTTTCTAATACTTCGGTTCTTTTAGCACCAACAAGCCCTGCTATACCAAATACTTCTCCTTTTCTTACATTGAAATTAACATCTTTAAGAGAAGGCTGGTAAAATGCTGTAAAATCTTTTATTTCTAAAATATTTTCAGCAGGAGTATTTGTTTTTTCAGGGAAACGGTTGGTTAAATCTCTTCCTACCATCTGTTTAATAATCATATCAGTGGTTAATTCTTTTGCTGGTGTAGTAGCAACATATTTACCATCTCTCATTATAGTAACTTCATCAGATATCTGCAGTATTTCTTCCATTTTGTGAGATATATAAATCATACCTACACCTCTGCTTTGAAGTTTTTTTATGATTTTAAATAATTTTGCTACTTCTTTTTCTGTGAGGGAGCTAGTAGGTTCATCTAATACCAATATTTTAGAGTTGTAAGAAACAGCTTTTGCTATTTCAACCATTTGCATTTCTGATACAGATAATGTAGATACTTTTGTTCTAGGATCTAGCGGTATTTCTAAATCATCAAAAATCGCTTTAGTATCATCATACATCTTCTTCTCATCAATAATAACTCCCATCTTAGTCGGATATTTACCAAGCCATATATTATCCTGTATATTTCTTTGTCTAACTTGGTTAAGCTCTTGGTGAACCATAGCCACACCATTATTTAAAGCCTGTTTAGGTGATGTGAAATTAACTTCTTTACCGTCTAAATATATTTCTCCGCTGTCTTTGCGGTATATACCAAATAAACATTTCATTAAAGTAGATTTACCAGCTCCGTTTTCACCCATAAGAGCCACTACCTCTCCTTCTCTTACAGTAAGCTTAACATCATCTAATGCTTTAACACCAGGAAAAGACTTTGAAATACCTTTCATTTCAAGAACAATCTTTTTATTATCCATATATTAAAAACCTTTAAGAATTGAAATTTTACTTCCACTATAATAATAATACAGGGATATTAAGATTAAAATAATATCCCTGTAATCTATAGTAAAAACTATTTATTATTTATATGCTTCTTCAGCAACATTTATATTATTTTTAGTTATAGGAACATAAGGAACGCGAACAGCTTTTACTTCGTCCAAAGTCCAAGTAGTACCATCTAAAGGATCTTTTCCAGCTGCAGCATTTAAAGTAATGTCTACAAGAGCCTGAGACTGACCAACTGGGTCATTAAGTACTGAACCTGCTACAGTTCCTTTTTTAATTTCATTAATCATTTCTGGAATAGCATCAACTCCAACTATAGGTATATATTTAGTAGTGTCTCCTTCTTTGTTGTATCCTAAAGCTTGTACTGATTGTAAAGCACCTAAAGCCATAGCATCATTGTTGCAGAAGATGTATTCAATTTTATCGCCATGTTTTTGCATCCAAGCATCTACTATATCTTTAGCTTTTGCTGTATCCCACATAGCAGTTTGCTCTGGTTCTAATCTTTCTACTTGAACACCATTATTAGTTATGTATAAAGTAACATGACTAGTTCTAGCTTCAGCATCTGGGTGGCCTGGTTCACCTTTTAATAATACATACTGTATGATTCCATCGCCGTTTCTATCCCAAGCAGGATTAGCTTTCCAAGTATCTACAACTATTTTTCCCTGCATATCGCCTGATTCCTCTGGAGTAGTACCTACATACCAAGTTTTATCATAACTAGCCATAGCCTGCTCACTAGGCTGTTTATTAAAGAAAATAACTGGTATATTTTTAGCTTTAGCTTTATCTATAATAGTTTGAGCTGCCTGAGGGTCAACCAAGTTAATAGCTAATGCTTTAGCATCTTTTTGAATCATAACATCAACTTGGTCATTTTGCTGAGCTTGGTTATTTTGTGAGTCATTGATTATTAAATTAGCTTTTCCAGCGATTCTGCTTTCAATATTTCTTCTGTAGAAAGACATAAAATTATCATCATAACGGTAGATTGTTACTCCGATAGTTGGACCGTCTGTAGAAGCTGCTGCAGATGAAGAAGAATTGCCGCCGCATGATAGTACAAAAATAGAAGACATTATTAAAAATGCTCCTATAACGATAAGTGATTTTTTCATTTTAGAAAACTCCTTAAATTAATTAATATTCTCTATGTAATTAGTATATAAATTTATTTTCTTAAATCAAGTTAAAACAATTTTTTTACATTTTGACAATATATGCTGATACTGCATACTGAATTTGTTATGATTTATGATTAATTCTTATTGTTTTTGTAAAATAATATTACGTTTATAATATAAATAGAATTTAAAAAAAGACAGCCAACATTATTATCAGCTGTCTTTATTTTCTCTTTTTTTATTTATTATCTTTTATTTATTGTCAGACTATTGTACTTCAATAGTTATTGGTTTATAATGTATCCTTACAGATTTTGTATTATCTAATGTCCAAACTGTACCTAATATAGGATTTGATGTTTCGCCTTTAAATAGATTAAGTGCCAAATCAGAAACAGCCCTAGCTTGATTAACACTATCATTTAGAACTGTACCAACTATATTTCCATTTTCAATTTCTTTAATAGTTTCATTAATAGCATCTATTCCTACTATAGGTATAAATTTATTAGATTCGCCTTTGTTATATCCGAATTCCTGTACAGATTCTAAAGCTCCTAATGCCATTTCATCATTATTTGAAAATATGTATTCTATTTTGGTATCAGTATCTTCATTATCATGATTAGATAACCAATAGTCTACAATAGTTTTGGCTTTATTTCTGTTCCACATAGCTGTTTTTTTATCTAATATTTCCAATTCTATACCGCTATTTTCAATAAATGAAATAAGTTTTTCTGTTCTGATTTTTGTATCAGCATGACCTGGTTCTCCTTCAAGTATTACACATTGAATCTTACCGTCGCCATTTTTATCCCAAGAAGGATTTGATTTCCAACTGTCAACTATAATTTTTCCCTGAAGATTAACAGCTTCTTCGCTTAAAGTACCAACATACCATACTTTATCATAACTATTCATAACTGAAGGGTCTGGTGCCTTATTAAATAATATTATAGGGGTATCACTTTTTTTAGCTTTATCAACTATATCCTGAGCTGCCAGAGTATCAACCAAATTTATCACCAGAACTTTAGCTCCCTTTGAAATATAACTATCTACCTGACTGTTTTGTGTGGTTTGATTGTTTTGGGAGTCATTTACTATATATTTAGCTCTTCCAGAGATAAATTGTTCTATATTACTTTTTAAACTATTGGCAAACGGATCATCTGTTCTATATATAGTAATTCCTATAAAATTATTATTACTGTTATTACTAGAACAGGAAGCTATAATAAAACTTGTTAAAATTATTAGCAATAATAGAATTTTTTTACCCAT
Organism: uncultured Brachyspira sp.; assembly: GCF_949287625.1. Classification (GTDB taxonomy): domain Bacteria; phylum Spirochaetota; class Brachyspiria; order Brachyspirales; family Brachyspiraceae; genus Brachyspira. The sequence goes on from NZ_CASEGO010000059.1 coordinate 13,988, forward strand.
ATATGCTCCTACAATTTTATTTTGCTATTTTTTAAACATTTAAAACACAATTATGTAAATTTGATAATTGTTATTTATATGCTTCTGCTGCCTCATTGATATTTTCTAATGTAATAGCTCTGTATGGTACTCTTACAGCTTTTACATCGTCTAATTTATATTCAGTTCCTGCTAGTACATCTTCTCCTTTAGCGGCATTAAGAAGCATATCTGCTATTGCCTGAGCCTGATCTTTAGGGCTTTGTAAAACCGTACCAACTACTGTACCTTTTTTTATTTCTTCTATGATTTCAGGAATAGCATCTACTCCAACTATAGGTATAAATTTATTATTATCGCCTATATTATATCCTTCTTTTTGAATAGATTTTAATGCTCCCAAAGCCATAGCATCATTATTTGAGAATATAAACTCTATATTATTACCATACTTTTCTATCCAAGAATCTGCTGCTGTTTGAGCCTGAAGTATATCCCAATTAGCTGTTTCTTCATCTAACTGTTCTATTTCTATGCCATTATCAGCTAACACAGCTTTTATTCTTTCTGTTCTAGCTTCAGCATCTGGGTGTCCTGCTTCTCCTTTTAATAGAACATATTGTATTTTTCCGTCTCCGTTTTTATCCCAAGCAGGATTTTCTTTCCATGCTTTTACAACTATCTCTCCCTGCATATTTCCAGATTCTTCGCTTAAAGTACCTACATACCATGCCTTATCATATAACATCATATCTTCTTTACTTGGTTCTTTATTAAAAAATATTACAGGTATTCCTGTAGGTTTAATTTTATTAATCATAAAACTTGCTGATGCAGGATCTACCAAATTAATAGCCAAAGCATTTACATTTCTTTGAATAGCAGCATCTACCTGATCATTTTGTTTTACCTGATCATTTTCTGAGTCGTTCATTATAAATTTGGCTTTTCCGTTAAGCATAGTTTCAATATTTCTTCTCATAAATGAAATAAAGCTGTCATCATATCTATATATTGTAATTCCTACTTCTATTTCATCATTGGCAGTTTTTGTATTATTTGAGCAGCTGATTGATAAAAATAATGATATAATCAAAAAATAAAAAATTGCTTTATTCATAAAAAGCTCCTATTTTTTTATGTAGTTATTATTTTAGTTTATGAAAAAAAAAGTTATAAGTCAAATAAAAATATGTAAAAATTATAATTTATTACTATTACTATTGATAAACTTAAATTATATACCTGTTTTAAAACTAAATTTGCTATTTTCAAATAATATTTGCATTCTATATTCTCATAAAAATAAATTTGTTTTGTAATACTGTATGCCTTAAAGTAAAGAAACTCATTTTATGTTTTATATTTATAAATAATTTTACAGCTGCATTATAACTATTTATTCGTATATTTTTATAGCCCTGTCTATATTGGATAATGTTACTGGTATATATGGTATTAGAACATACTTATTATTATAAAAATTAAAATGCGTTCCGTCTAAAGGCGATTTGCCGTTTATTATATTGCTTGATATAGAAGATAATACTTCAGCCTGAATTGCAGGATTTTGAAGTACTGTAGCAAATATACCGTAATTTTTTATTTCTTCTAAACATTCTGGTATGCCGTCTATTCCTATTATTGGTACATAGTTAAGCATTCTCCTGCTTTTATTAAGACCTAATTTTCTTAATGTTTCTAATGCTCCTAATGCCATATAATCATTATTGCATATAATGTACTCTATCTTTTCACCGTATTTGGCAATTAGATTTTCCATTACCATTGCAGCATTATCTTTTTTGCCCATAGCAGAAACTTCAGCTAATATATCCATTTTTATATTGTTTGATGATATATATTTTTTCATGTATTCTGTTCTTTTTATTGTATCAGAGTCATTAAGATCGCCTTTTATTATAACAGCTTGTATTTTTCCGTCTTGGTTTTTATCCCAATTAAGCCTATTTTTCCAACTTTCTGCTATAACTCTGCCTTGAGCCGTTCCAGCCTCTTCGCTAGTTCCTCCAATATACCAAACTTTATCATATGTATTCATAACTTCTGGATTTGGTTCTCTGTTAAAAAATATTATAGGGGTATTTTTTATGCTTACTTTATCTATTACTTTTTGTGCCTGACTTTTATCTACTAAATTTACTGCAAGTAAATTAACATTCTTTTTTAAAAGCATTTCTATTTGGGCATTTTGAGTAGACTGACTATTGTAAGAGTCAACCATAAGTAAGGAAGATTTAATATTTTTTTCTATATATTGTTTTAAATATTTCATGTAATTATCATCATACCTGTAAAGTGCTACTCCTATAGAATTACTTTTTTTCTGTGTATATAGAATAAGAGAAGATGATAATAATACCAATAATAAAATAAAAAATTTCTTCATTTTTATAAGCTCCTAATGCCTTTAATATTACTTTTAAATTATAGTTTAATAGTTTTTATTGTCAAGTAATTAAACTTGTTTCAAAAGTACTTGACAAGATTATATATAAAAATTTTAATAATTTATCAATTATAAACACAATGTTTTACATATTGTATAAACTATCA
>NZ_CASEGO010000060.1 GCF_949287625.1 uncultured Brachyspira sp.
AATTTTATTTCTTCGTCTGTTAAATTAAAATCCATATTTTGATTATACCATAAATTAAAAAATTGACAAACTTAAAAATTTTCAGTATATACCTAAACAGATATAGTTTGTCAAAAAATAAATTTTTAAATTTAGTATTTGTGGGGACTAGCCCTGCGAAGCACACAGTCGTGCTACGTTCTGCGTGCATTCGGCAAACACCACTTCTTTTGTGACTCTATCCATTTCGTAGGCAGGCGAAAGACTGAATTTTTAGTCAGAAATAGTTCTTATTTTATAATTTTAAATAAAACTTAATAACATTTTATATTATTATATTGAAATTACTTAATATATTATGTAAACTTAAAGTAAAAAATATTTCATCTCAATTAACATAACAATGCAGGTTTATGATATCCATAACCGATAATCATTTATAGAGGGTATCAACTATGAGAAACATAAGATATAAATATTTATTTGTTATTTTATCGGTAGTATTCATTACTACTTTAGAAAATTTATATAGTCAAAGTACAGTAAACACTTATGCTGTACGTGTTACAGAAAATGATGTTGATGTAACACATTTAATAAACGGCTATCAAATCTATATAAAAAAGAAACCTAGCGTAGCAGGATATAGGTTTCTTTTGAGACTTCCAAATGGGGAAAGTTCTTATCTTTATATTAATAATACAGGCAGCAGTAATGCTATAATTAATATAAGAAATACAGATTTCCATAATACACTTGGAGAAGCATTTCAGGCATTCATACCAGAAACAGTTTATTTAGACAGAAGAAATGCCTATTCTGTATTTACTTTAAGAGATAATATTAATATTATATTAGAGTCTTATGATATTAATAATAATAAATTATTGGATAGTGAAATAGTATTAAGAATAAATAATGAACATCAATCTTCACCTACTATTACATTAAGAAATGTAGAGAAAGAGGGAGATTTATATGCATTTTATCTTTACTATTCAGGCGGTGATAATGGAAAATATGCTTTTTATGTGAGAGAAGGCAAAACTAATAATTCCTACAAATTGATAAATACTTCTTTTGGAAGCACAGTTAATGATGATAATAGTGCTGTAGTATTAGAAGATACTTTCAATAGAGAATTAGGAAAAAAACTTTATATTAAAGCATATTTCAGACAATTACCTGAAGACAGATATTTGTCTTTTAATGTATTTAATACTAAAGGAGAAAGTTTTACTTATCCTATAGACTATTGCCTAGAAACTACAAATATACAAAAAGAAACTTTACCTCCTCAAATGCCTAGCGGAGGAAAAGAAGGTCCTGTACAAATAAGACCTGTTGATAATAGTAATAGAGTTATAGAGCAGTCTACAAACACAATGATAGTAAAGAGAGATGCACCTGTAAATAATAATAATGAAGATATAAAAATACTATCTTCTGCTTCCATTATTGAAAAAGAAGAACCAAAAAAAGAGCAAATAAATAAAGAACAAATAAATAATAGTGACAAAAAAAATCATTATTATGACGGCGAAGCTATGGAAACATTAATTAATGCAAGCAAAGCATTTAATACTCCTAATAACTATGCTGATGATACAGATGAACTTACTAAGAGTATAAAAAATGTTATAAACAGATACAAAGATGAAGGCGGTATTGATTTAGTTATAGTACTTGATACAACTGAAAGTATGCATCCGTATTTAAAGGCTGTAAAAAGAGATATAAGAGGTATAGTGAGAGATTTATTTGATAATCATAAGGGTTCAAGAATAGGTTTTTTGCTTTACAGAGATGTTAAAGATACATATTTTACAAAGAGAATAGACTTCACAGATAATATTAATACTATAAACAGAGAAGTTAATTATTTTTATGCAGCAGGCGGCGGAGATAAAGCTGAACCTATGTATGAGGCTGTACAGGAGGCATTAGAAAAGTTTGATTATACCAATGAAAAAAAATTGTTAATAGTTATAACAGATGCTCCTGCAAAAGTGATAGGAAGAGCAAATTTGGCATTAAATACTGAAACTGCAAGAGAAAAAGGAATAACTATAGAGTTTATACTAACTTCAGAAATAGAAGATGAAGAAGATACTTCAGATGATTATTTATATTATTTTACTTTTTAGATGTTAATAATGAATGATTATAAGCCCTTATCATTAAGATGAGGGCTTTTTTATTTATTATCATACAAATTTTTTTATTAATTTAATATTAGTTTTATTTAAAAGAATATAAATGACAGAAGAGACAGCTATTCCAATAAATGCCCCAAATACAACATCGCTTGGATAATGAACCATCAAATAAACTCTTGAAAAACCTATAATTAAAGCTATTAATACAGCAATAAAACTGTACTTCTTATTAAAATATAAAAATATAGGAAAAAGAGTGGCAAATGAAGCTGTTGTATGCGATGAAGGACATGAAAAAGATGTTTCTAAATGTTTTCCTACTTCTATCCAATACTCATAATAAATAGGATCTGTAAAAGGACGCTCTCTTGCTATTAAAGGTTTTAGTATCACAGCTCCTATCACTACAGAGATAAATAAACTAACAGCCATATTTATACCGCAAATCCTAGTCTTTTTTATGACAATTAATACAGCAGATAAAATTATTAAGGTAAGTCCTTCTCCTAGATTGGTTGCCAAAGAAAAGAAAGAGTCAAATATTTTATAATTGACATGAAGATTATGAGCAAACTCTATTATAGTTTTATCAAAAATATTTATAATTTCCATTTTTCATTTTCCTTTACTAATATATAATAGCTTTAATGATTTCTAATTTAATAGAACTAAAAACATTTAATTTTCATTATTGTAATATTATTTAATTTGTTAGTATAATGTTTTTTATAAAAAAGAGTTTCTATATAAAAATATACCTAAACAAATATAGTTTGTCAAAAAATTATTTTTTTAAATTTAAAATATTGCAGGGCTTCACAGTCGTACCCGCTCTGCGTGCCGACGAGATCCAGCGAAAGGCTATATTTCAGGCTAAATTTAGTAATTTATTCTACATGTAAAACATAAATTAGTACTATTTAGTATTATTTTTTTACTTGCACTTTTTGCAACTTTTTACGGCGGGAAAAAGTTGAATAAAAAAATTGACAAACTTAAAAATTTTTAGTATATAATGGAACAGTTTTATTTTGTCAACTGATGTACATTATATATAAATTATCAACTTTTTTGCCGCACAAAAAAGCTGCTGCCAAAAACACGCAGAACGTGGCATGACTGTGTGCTTCGTGGGCAGTCCCCGAAAATAATAAAAATATAAAAACTAATTTTGACAAACTATAGTTGTTTAGGTATATACTAGCCTCTAGGAAGCAGTTTTGTAGGATCTATCGCCCTTCCCTGATATGATATCTTGAAATAAAGCTCACTTCTGTCTATCATACCAGTGTCTCCTATATCTCCTATATACTCACCTTTACTTACAATGTCTCCAAGTTTAACATTAACTTTTGATAAATGAGCATATGAAGTATTGTATCCGTTTTTATGCTTTAATATAATAACTGTACCAAAGCCCCGTACATTATCAACATATTCAACTATTCCGTCATCAGAAGCTACAACCTTATCTCCTACATCCCCCAAAATATTAATGCCTCTGTTTGCAAGTTTATCTGATGTTACACCATATCCAGAAACTATTATACCTCTATAAGGCCATATAAAAGAACTTTCAGGCAATATGCTGTCATCATTAAATGAATATGATATCATCTTTACAGTCTGTACTTTTATGCTGGCTCCTATATAAAGTTTATATTCATTGGCATTTTTTATATTATTAAGCTGCATAAGAGATCTTAAATCCATTTTATGACTTTTGGCTATAGAATATAAAGTATCTCCGCTTTTTACTTTATATATAGATGTAACCAATGCAGATGTTTTTGGAGAATTGGCATATACTTTTAATGTATCGCCTATTTTTAATATATATTTATCATTTAGATTATTTAAGGAATAAAGTTCTACCAAATCCATTCCCCTAGCTAATGCTATTTCGCTTAAAGTGTCTCCGCTTTTTACTTTGTAATTTTCTAAAGTTCTGTACTGTGAAGGTTTTGATGATGTATTTATATTAACATTATCATATAATTTTAGAGTATCACCTACTTTAAGAACATAATTACTTTTTAATCCATTTAATGCAAGTAAGTCTTTTAATGACATAGAATTTTTTGCTGCTATTTCACCTAAAGTATCGCCGTATTTTACTTTATATGTTTTTATAGTTTTGCTTTGTGCATTTGAAGAGTTTTTAGCGTATATTTTTAATTTTTCCCCAGTTTTTAATTTATATTTAAGAGGATCATCTATATTATTTATTTTTAAAAACTCATTAACACTTATATCATTTTGAAAAGCTATTCCGTATAGAGTATCGCCGCTTTTTACAGTATAGTATTCTACTTCTTTTTGAATATTAGAAACTGAATTATTATTTTCCTTTTCAGTGCTTTCTGATTTTGCTACATACATAGTCTTTCCTACATAGAGCTTATATTTATTAGGATCGTCAATATTGTTAATTTTCAAAAATTCACTTGCAGTCATACCATGTGAGAATGCTATGCCGTATAAAGTATCGCCGCTTTTTACTTTGTATGTATCATAGTTTTTTTCAGAAATATTATCTTTAGAATCAGATAAATTAGACGAGTTATTAGAAGCAGATGAAGTATTATTTGCTACTTTTAGTATCTCTCCGATTTTTAAATTATATTTATTAGGGTCTTTAATATTATTAATAGCTAAAAACTCATTTGCAGTCATACCATGAGAGAACGCTATAGCGTATAAAGAATCTCCATTTTTTACTTTATAGTCTTTATATGATTTGTTTTCTTCCCCTTTCAAACCATATACTTTATTTTCAGAATCATATACTAAACTATATCCAGCCTCTTTTACTTTTAGAGTTTCACCTACTTTTAATTTATATTCATTAGGGTCTTTGATATTATTTAATTTTAAAAACTCACTGGCACTCATGTCATGAGCGAATGCTATACCATAGAGAGTATCGCCGTTTTTTACTTTATAATCTATATAATTAGCCCCAAAGCTAATACTAAAGAATGTGCATCCTATAACAGATGCATATTTAAAAACATTTTTCATAATTTTATTAGTTCAAGTAAAGGTTATTAATTTGCAATTTCAAAAACTTCATCTATAAGCGGGTCAGAAGGAGTAATAGTCACTGTAGATTCTTTGACACTTGACATTTGAGGACCTATTTTTATCTTCTCCACAAACTCATCAATATCCTTTTTACTTTCTAAATACCCCACTACTTCAACAGAACCGTCATAATTGTTCCATACTTTTCCGCTGACTTTCATCTCATCAGCTATTTGTTTTGCATAGTATCTGAAACCTACGCCTTGAACTCTTCCTTTTAATATAATATCTACTTTAAACATACTACGATTATCGGAAAAGTATTTTAGTTAATTTATACTGTACATAAAAATTGACAATTTATACAAACAATATAAAATTAGAAGAATGATCAATATAGAAATAAAAAATATAATACTTCAATTTATAACTGATGATAGACTTTTCTCTCCCAAAAAAATAGATACTGGAACATTATCTATGCTTGAAGAAATTGATTTTAGTTTAGAAAGCAGAGTATTGGATTTGGGCTGCGGATACGGAGTAGTAGGAATACTTGCTGCAAAAATTATAGGAGAAGATAAAGTTGTAATGTGCGATATAGATGATAATGCCGTAAATACATCAAAAGAAAATGCTTTATTAAACGGATTAAAAAATATAAGCATTATAAAAAGCGATGGGCTTAAAAATATAAATTATAAAGATTTTTCTCTAATACTTTCAAATCCTCCATATCACAGTGATTTTTCTACAGCAAAGCATTTTATAGAAGAAGGTTTTTATAAATTAATATTAAATGGAAAATTTGTTATGGTTACTAAAAGGCTTGATTGGTATAAAAACAAATTAACTTCTGTTTTCGGAGGAGTAAAGATAAAAGAAAAAAACGGATACTATATATTTATAGCAGAAAAGCGAAATAATATACCGTCAAATAAAATAAAAAAGAGATTAAAAAATGCAAATAAAAATTATCATAAATGACCGAATATAGGAAGCCCTGTTATATAAAAGAAAGCCAAATTAGATAAAAAACCTATCACAGTACCAAATATTATACCGCATACCACATCAAGAGGATAATGAAGTCCTACATATACCCTGCTGAATGCTATTAAAGAAGCTATCAGATAGAATAATAATGCAGAATATGTACTGTAGCTTCCCATACAAAAAGATATTGCAAAAGCTACCATAGTATGTCCTGATGGAAATGAATGCTTATCTGGCGGATACATTATAGGTACTTTATCATGCTTTTTATACGGACGTATTCTGCTGAAAAAACTTTTTATATACAAAAATAAAAATATACATAAAAATACTGCTGCTACCGCCCTTGAAAAATATAAAGCTGCATATCTTATTCTAAACATATAAAACAGAAGATAAAGCAAAACCCATATATAACCGTCTCCCATTCTGCTCATAAACTTCATAAATGTTTTTACAGGACCTTTTCTATTATCTTTAAAAATCTTTAAAAACAGTTTATCATCTATTTTTGACATAAACTTTATTAATGGAAGGTTATTTATATAATTAATTCTTTTTTGTTTTCTTCTTTTTTTGAGAATTTTTTTTATCTTTTTCTTTCTTCTTTTTTTTATTCTTTTAGATTCGCTATTTTTTTCTTTATCCATAAAAGAAGTCCAACTTTTAACTACACTAATAAAATATCATAAAATACAAATAAATCAACTATTTATACATTCTTTATATTTTACTAAAAATATATTCGTATTATATGTTTTAATATACAAACAAATTTAATATTTTCATATAAATAATAAATATATGTAAATATTTTAAAATATTTAGTGATTTTTTTAAAGTTTCCGAAGATAATTTTAAAATATTAAAAAATAAGTTTTTAGGATATATAATGTGCTTGTAGGAAATGATGCATATGAAAAGTTTATAGAATATATTGAAAATAAAATAAATTTTGACTTCCTTTCTCATATACCTGGTTCAGATGATACATTAGAAGCTCAAAGAGAATCTATTATCAACTTAATAAGAAGATCAAACAGCAATGAAGCTTTTTTGGACTATATATCATATACATATACCATACTGGAAAATGATATAATAAGACAGATAATCTCAATCTCTTGGCTTAAAGGCAATGGTATTGAGGATAGAATTATTAATGATGATAAATTTGAACTTAATAATAATGAGCTTATAAATTACATATCTATACTCTTGGTATTAAGAGATATAATGCATACAAGCTATATAGCTTCTCTTCCTATATACTATGAATATAAATATGAACCAAAAGAGTTTATAGATAAAGCCAGAGAAATGATAGAGCATTCTATATCAAATATATCAACACTAGAGCATATTAATCCTATATTTATAGCAATAGCAGCTAAAAGTGTTTTACCATATTCTATAACAAATGATGAGCTTTCAAGTTCTTCCAAATTAATAGCAATACTTTTTAATTTGTCAAGAATAATGGCTTCATATCCTTATACTGATAAAATTATAGAAAATACTCAGCCTATATTTTCAAGTGCTTTGTATAACTTGGTAAACAACGCTTCTTTCTTGGGGCTGGATTATAAAATGGTTAGAGTAATATATGATAAAGCAAAAACAGGAGAAATAAAGTGGAAAAACTAGCAAAATATAATATCACTTTTATAGCAGTTGCTGTATCATCTTTAACTATAATATCAATGTGTGCATACATGATAGTTAATATGCATACTTATATTATGAGAGTATTAATGTTTATAGAGTTTTTATGCTCATTTTATTTTGTATGCGTTTTTTTCTATAAGATGAACAGATACTCAAGAATAGAACTTTTCTTCTATCTTGTTGTATATTTAGTACCATTTGTATTATCAATATTAGGTCTTTTTTATATAACTAACTTTTTCTCTCTAAACAGAGTATTTTTAAGAGAAAATATTGCAGCCTCTTTCCTTACAAGAGGATACCATGTATTATTTATATTTTATATATCACATATAATATATTTCTTTTATTTGTTTAGTGCTGAAAATAGAAACAGCTTTTATTCTCTTATATCATCATATTTTATAATAACTATTTCTATCATTATGGCTATAATATTTATAGTATTATACGGAGTAATAAACTGGGTATTTGACAATAAGATCATTACATATTATGAAAACACAAAAAATGAAATTATATATGAGGCAGAACTTGCTTTTTCTCAAAATACTGATAATGATAAACTAGAATATGAAGGATTTGCCAAAAGTTATAATATGGCTGCAATTTATTATGAAAATGAACTTAAATACAAAACTGATGATTGGGAAGATTTTGAGAGCACACATTTACTTTTTGAGGCAGCTATTATGCAGGGAAACGGATTCTTATTTATAGGAAGCGGAAAAGATTTTACATATCCTTATTATATGTTTATACTAATATATGTAATAGTAAACTCTTTGATATTAACCTGCTCTATAATATTCTTTAAGATTTTCCTTACTAATAAATTTGGTAATTATATTGATATTATGATAAAAGGTTTTAAAGAAGATAGTTATATATATGCCATAGAAACAGAAAATATGGATAATACCGAAATTAAAACTTTATCAGAACTATACAATAAAAAATTATTAACTTATAAATATAGGGAAAGATTTATTAAGATGTTCACTAGATAATATTATTATAATTATTTCATATATGAATTATCCATTTTATGTTTATAATTTGCAAGTATTTTTTATGAGTTTAATATAATAAATAATTTTTGTTTTATCAATTTTTTCTAAATCAATATTTTTATATTATAAATATTTATGCATAAGATTTTTTTAAATTTTTTGTTTTGATTTTAACAAACATACTTGATAAAAATATTAATATACAGTATTATATATAAATATAATGTTTTAATATATTATTAAAGAGATAAATTTTATATGCTTAAATACAGAGAAATTAACTGCAAATCGGCTTTAAATAAAATAGATAATGAATATGGATTTTGCTATGATTTAAATATTTACAGAGGATGTATCCATAAATGCTATTACTGTTTTGCTGTGTATTCTCATAAATATATTAATTCAAAAGATTTTTTCGGTGAAATATTTGTCAAAAAGAATATTGCAGAAGTTTTAGAAAAAGAATTATCATCAAGAAATTGGAAAAGAGATATTATTAATCTAGGAAGTGTTACAGACAATTATCAGGAAGCAGAAAAAGATTACAAACTTATGAGAGATGTTTTAAAACTCCTAATAAGATATAAAACCCCAATGTGCATATCAACGAAAAGTGATTTGATATTAAGAGATTTTGATTTGATAGATGAGCTTTCAAGTATAGTTCCTGTGAGAATAGCAGCAACAATAACGGCATTAGATGAGAAATTGTCTTCATTAATAGAGCCTAATGTAATAAGCCCAGAGAGAAGATTAAATATATTAAAAGAGTTTAAAAAGACAAAAGCTGTAACAGCAGTTCATACTATGCCAGTAATGCCTTTTATTACAGAAAATGAAATTGAAAATATTTTTAAAAAAGTGAAAGAATATAATATAGACTATTGTGCTACAGATGTACTTAAATTAAGAGGAGAATGCCGAAAAATATATTTAAACTTTGTTAGGCGTACATTTCCAGAACATTATAAAAAATATTTGTATATCTACGGAAGCGATGGGCTTTTAAAAGATGAATATAAAGAAAAAATATACTCAAAAATAGAATCATTAGAAGAAAAATATAACATAACATACAAGACTAAAGAAGAACTTAACACAGAAGACAGTGTTTATAATAGGTATAAAAACAAAGTTTGGCAAGAAGAGCCTAGTTTGTTTTAAGTATTATTTATAATATATTAAATCTCTATAAATTAAACTATATAAAGTATCAAATTATAATAAAATTTATTCTGTAATCAAATAAATATAGATATATTATTAATTGCAAAAATTATTGATAAAAATATATACAATTATAAAAAAATTTATTATACTTATAGTAAGAATTGATGTTTATATGTGATATTAGTATACATAATACTTTATTTTATCATGTCTCTCATATTCTTATCAAAAATATATTTTAATAATCTGGAGTTCTTTATATGAAGGATAAAATTTTCGGTGTACTGCAAAGGGTAGGAAGATCATTCATGCTTCCTATAGCCGTACTTCCTGTTGCAGGCTTGTTTTTAGGTATAGGAAGTTCATTAACGAATACCACAATGCTTGAAACCTATAATTTAATGGGTATTCTAGGTCCTGGTACTATTGCCTATGATATATTATCAGTATTAAGCGAGGCTGGTAATATCATATTCGGAAACCTTCCTATTATATTTGCTATGAGTGTAGCTATAGGTATGGCAAAAAAAGAGAAAGAGGTTGCTGCTTTATCTGGAGCTATAGCATTTTTTGTAATGCATGCTTCTATAGGTAAAATGATACAAGTTATGGGCGGAGCTGAAAAACTTTTGGATGGATCTACTACAAATGTTGTAGGTATATTATCACTTCAAATGGGTGTATTCGGCGGTATTATAGTAGGTCTTGGAGTAGCTGCTTTGCATAATAAATATTATAATATAGAGCTTCCTCAAGTATTGTCATTTTTCGGCGGTACAAGATTTGTTCCTATAATATCTTCTATAGTATTTTTGGTAGTTGGTATATTAATGTATTATGTATGGCCTCCTGTACAGGTTGTTATGAATAAATTAGGAGATTTAATAGCTGGTTCTGGTTATATAGGTACTTTATTCTATGGTATAATAGAGAGAGCATTAATACCTTTCGGACTTCACCATGTATTCTATACTCCATTATGGCAGACTTCACTCGGCGGTACTATGATGATAGACGGCAATTTGGTAGAAGGTGCTCAAAACATATTCTTTGCTCAGTTAGGATCCCCTACTACAACTGCTTTCAGTGTAGAAGCTACTCGTTTTATGACTGGTAAATTCCCATTTATGATATTCGGCTTACCTGGTGCTGCCTTAGCTATGTATAAAACTTCAAGACCAGAAAAAAGACAGGTAGTAGGTGCTTTGCTTTTCTCTGCCGCTCTAACAGCTATGCTTACTGGTATTACTGAGCCTATAGAGTTTACATTTATATTTGTAGCTCCTATATTTTATGCTATTCACTGTATACTTGCAGGTATATCTTTCATGCTCATGCATATACTTCATGTTACAGTAGGTATGACATTCTCAGGCGGTTTTATAGACTTATTATTATTCGGTATAATACAAGGCAATGCTAAAACTAATTGGGTATGGATAGTAATAGTAGGCGTTGTTTATTTCTTTGTTTACTATTTCCTATTCTCTGCTTTAATTAAAAAATTTGACTGGAAAACACCTGGAAGAGAACCAGATACAGAAGAGCCTAAACTATATAGAAGATCCGATGTTGAAGCTGCTAAAAATGCAGGAAAAGAAGGCATATCATCTTCAGCTTCTAAATATGAAGAAGCTCCTTTAATAACAGCAGGTCTTGGCGGAAAGAAAAATATAAGCGATGTAGACTGCTGTGCTACAAGACTTCGTATTACAGTATTTGATGCCTCTAAAGTTGATGATGCTCTATTAAAACAAAGCGGTGCTGCTGGTATTATCAAAAAAGGAAATGGTATACAGGTAATATACGGACCTAAAGTTACTGTAATAAAATCAAGACTTGAAGATTATTTGCATGATCCTATAAGCGATGAAGAAGTATCTGTTAATACTGCTAATACTGCAGCAGAAATAGTAAAACAGGAAGAAAAGAAAGAAGAGCCTGTTGCAGAAAAAGCAGAAAAGAAAGAAACATCTTCTTTAGTAGATAAAGTATATGCCCCTATACAAGGCAATATAGTAAAATTAGAAAGTGTTAAAGATGAAGCATTCTCAAGCGGTGCTATGGGTAAAGGTATAGCTATTGAACCTAAAGAAGGCAAAGTATATGCTCCTTTTGATGGTATAATAGAAACAGCCTTCCCTACAAAACATGCTATAGGATTAACTTCTGATAAGGGAGTTGAACTTCTTATCCATGTTGGTATGGATACTGTAAAATTGGGCGGTGCTCACTTTATTTCGCATATAGAAGAAGGACAAAAAATTAAAAAAGGTGATTTATTATTAGAATTTAATATCGAAAAAATAAGGGGGGAAGGATATCCTACACTCACTCCTGTTATAGTAACAAATTCTGATGATTATTCTGAAGTTGATGTTACAAGTGCTTCTTCTGTAAATATAGGCGATGATTTACTTGATGTTAAAAAATAATAAAAAGTAAAAAACAAATAATAAAAAAATGGGAGAGTTATTAATTTAGCTCTCCTATTTTTATTTTATTTTTTTATTGCATTTTTTCTATTTTATTATTATATTATCAATATAATTTTTTTGATTATTAATTAATAATATTTTATAGTATTTCCGAAAAATGTTAATTTATTATAATTGAAAATAAAAAAAATAGCCTAATCATAATTTATACCTGATAATTAAAATATTTGGAGAATTATTTATGAATGATAACAAAAAGAAGTATATATTAATGCTTAAATTTTTACTTCCATTTGCTGCGTTTATAATAGTTATAGTTGCAGCGTTGATGTTATATTTTATACCTAGGTACGAAAGAGAATTTGCCTTAGCGATAGAGTCTAATATGTATAAGAATGAGACATCAGTTACTACTTGGCTTAATTATTATTATTCACAAATAGAAGTTTTAGCATCATATTGTAAATATGAAACAGATTATACTCAAATGCTTGATTCTTTTAAGGAATTAGAAAGTATAAAAGAAGAGATTAAAAATATACATTTCAGCGGGACTGTATCATATAAAGACGGAGGATTATTGGTAATAGTATATGGAGATAATATTGAAGGATTTGACCAAACTACTAGAGAATGGTATATAGAAGCTAAAAAAGATCCTTCCAACATATTTATAAGCTCTCCATATATAGATGCAGAAAGTAAGGAAACAGTTATTACTATATCCAAAGGCGTAACATTAAATGGAAGTTTTATAGGTGTAATTGGTATAGACATATCTTTTAAAAAAATATCAGAGATTTTGCTTAGCAATAGTGATAACAAATACTATATATCATTAGAAGATGGTCAGTTAGTTACATATTCAGATAACTCTTTACTTTTCAATAAACAAAGAACTATATATACAGAACTTAATGCTCCTAGACTTAATGGTTCTAACTATGCTTTTTATATTGGTAAATCCAAATGGACAGCTGTGTATGATATACCTAATACTCCTTGGCTTTTAGTTGGACATGGAAGTTCATCTTATCTTAATAACAAAATAACTACACTTTCTATTATAATGGTTGTAGTTGCTATAGGATTTTTATTGATTCAGTTTGTACTTGTTATGTTAAATGTTACTCCATTATCTCAAACTTTAGACAGAGCTATAGATGTTATAAAAAATATGACAGATAAACATTTCAATGCTGTATTTGAAGATAAGTTATTAAAAAAGTCTGACCAAACAGGTGTTTTAGTTAATTCTATACAAAATATGCAGAAATCTCTTGGAAACTCTATACATTCTCTACAGGATTCTTTGAATTTTATTAATAATGAAATAGATACCGTTGCAGATGGAAGTACAAATTTATCTGACAGAACTAATACTCAGGCTTCTTCACTTGAGGAATTATCTAGCTTAATAGAATCTTTATCATCATCACTTGATGAAACAAATATTCAGTCTAATGATGCTAAGGATATGAGCGTAAAAGTGGCAGATGCTACTAAAATAGGGGTTGAATCCTCTTCAGAAATTATAAGCAGTATGAGTGAGATATCTGAATCTAGTAAAAAAATATCAGAAATGACAAAACTTATACAGTCTATTGCTTTTCAGACTAATATACTTGCATTAAATGCAGCAGTTGAGGCTGCAAGAGCTGGGGATCAAGGTAAAGGTTTTGCTGTAGTAGCAAGCGAGATACGTTCTTTAGCCCAGAATGTTGATGAAACAGCTAAAAATATTACTAATACTATTAATGATGCTTTAGCAAAAGTAGAGGCTGGAAATAAAGCTGTTGAAAACTCTTCAAAAATACTTGAGGATATAGAATCTTTAGCACAGGATATGCTTACTAAATTAAGCTCTATCTCAGAGAGAGCAGTTATAGAAGCTGACAGTATAAATCAAATTAATGTTTCTGTAAGACAGCTCAATTCTATTACAGGCGAAAATAGTAATTTAGCAGAGGCTAATGCTAGTTCTACAAAAGAAGTAAGAACAAAAATAGAAGATATGGTTGAACAAATTAATAGTTTTAAATTTTAAAATAAATATAAATTAAAAAAGAAATGGCTTTTAATGGTCATTTCTTTTTTTATATATTTTTAGCACAGAATATACGCTGAAAATTTTTAAGTTTGTCAATTTTTTTATTGTTCTTTTTATCGCCGCAAAAATAACCTTATATCCTCGACAAGCTCGGATACGCTTCGCGAAAGTGCAAGTGTAACAATAATACTAAATAGTACTAATTTATGTTTTACATATAGAATAAATTACTAAATTTAGCCAGAAATATAGCCTTTCGCTGGACTTCGTCGGCACGCAGAGTGGGCGGGCTGTGCCTGCTTCTCGGGCACACAGAGTGAGGCGTACTTCGTATGTGGCACACCTGCCTACAGCACGGACAGACGTCATAAAAGAACTGGGGCACGAATGTGAAGCCCTGCAAATATTTCAAATTAAAAAAATTAATTTTTGACAAATGATAGTTGTTTAGGTATATTATAAAATAAGATTATCTTCTATTTTTTTATCTGAGAAATTTGATTTTATAGGCTCAAATGAATATCTATGCATATCGCTTGCTCCATACATTTCAATAGCTTTCATATGCTCTTTAGTTCCGTAGCCTTTATTTTTAGCAACTTTATACTTCTGATAAACTTCAGGAAGATCATTCATCATTCTATCCCTTTCTACCTTAGCAACTATACTTGCACAGCCTATACTGTAGGATTTAAAATCTCCTTTTGTTATAGAGCATTGCTTTATATCAATATCTAGTTTTACAGCATCTATAAGAAGTACATCAGGCTTTATATTTAATCCCCTAACAGCATTAACCATAGCAAGTTTTGTAGCATTATAAATATTAATCTCATCTATAGTTTTTGCATCCACCGAATATATACTGTAACATAATGCTTTATTAATAATTTTATCATAAAGCTCTTCTCTTTTTTTAGCAGATATTTTTTTAGAGTCATCAACCTCTTCTACGATATTTTCTCTTGACACTTCAATATCATTATTAAGTTCTAAAGGCATTATAACAGCAGCAACTGTAACAGGTCCGAATAAACAGCCTCGTCCTACTTCATCAATACCGCATATATATTTATAGCCTAATGATAAGTACTCTTTCTCATAGGCAAATTTGTCTATGACGGAGGAATTATATTTAGAGTCAAACATATCCATAAAAATTAATCCCTCCTTAAAATATTATAATAGCTGATAAGCCAAAAATACTATTATTATAACAGCAAATAAAGAAATAGATACTATAGCAACATTACCTATTTTTTTATTCACTTCTTTAATTTCTTTATTATTCTTTGCCTGATTGTCTTCTATTTTTTTGATTCTTCTATTATTTTTAGAACTCTCTTCATTAAGTCTGTTTTCTATATAATTAATCAGCTTTTCATTTTGAGGATTATTATAATTTACTTTGTTTAATCCTTTGCTGTAATTTTGAACTTTATTAGATTCTAATTTTGTATTTACAGTATTGGCAAGCTCTTCGTATTTTAAATAATTATTTTCTAATATTTCATTAATATTTTTAATGAATGCCTCGTATCTTCCGTCAGCATTTTGATTTTCTTCATCAAAATATTTTTTCTGCTCTTCAATACTGATATTAAATTTATTATTCAAATCATCAGCGAGCTCTTCATATTTTATATTGTTTTTTTCTAATATATCATTTATAGTTTTGATAAATGCATCATATTTATTGTTCTGTTCTTCCATATGTGTATTAATTTTATTATTTATATCTTCATAAGTTTGATGCATTTCTTCTTCAAGGTCTTTATGTACTTTTCTTAAAGATGAAATATCTTTAAAAGTTTTTAGGTTCTGTTCCAGCATTACATTGTTATAGTTAGAATTATTATTATCTATTTTTTCTGTAATGCTTTCATCTAATTCTTCTTTTAATTTAGATATATTATTGTTTTGCTCTTCAAAGAATTTTGATTGTTCTTCTTTACTATTTTCTATTTGACTAAATAATTCTTCTAATTTATTATTACTATATTCTTTTTGTTCTTCTAGTTTAGAACTT
>NZ_CASEGO010000061.1 GCF_949287625.1 uncultured Brachyspira sp.
ATAAACGAATACATTCAGCTTTAAATTATGATACACCTATGTTATACTTCAAAAAGATAAGGAATACTTAAATGCAATATGTATGGCACCCATGCAATTTTACTATATTTTAATATATATTTATATATTTATATATTATACTTTTTATACTTTATTTATAAACAATAGTTATTTTAATCATATATAGAGTACCTAATATCAGTAATAATCAATAGATAATTTAATCAAGTTATAATTATAGTACGAAATAATACTATTGTAATAAACCCAAAACTTGCAAAAAATATTATTATCATTTATTATTTTTTATAATAATTTTTAAGGAGAGTTTTATGAGAATTATCGATATCAGTTCAAACAAATTACATTCTGTACTTTTTATAGTTTTGCCTGTTGTATTAATAGCAGGTTTTTTAATATTTTCAAGTGTTACTATTATATCTACTGGTGAAGTAGGAATAAGAAGCAGACTCGGTAAGGCTATATCTCAGGAAGAGCCAGGACTTCATTTTAGAATACCATTTATAGACACTATAAAAACTATGGAAGTGAGAGAGCAGACTGTAGAAAAAACATATTCAGTATCATCAAAAGATATGCAGACTATATCAATGACTTTAAATGTTCAGTACTCCATAGGAGGAGACGCTTTGGATTTATATAGAAAATTCGGAGTGGATTATAAAAACAAATTGATTAATCCTAGAATATCTGAAAGCCTTAATGCTGTTTCAGCAAGATACACTATAGAAGAGTTTATAACAAAAAGAAATGAAATGGCAGGTGAACTTTTAAAAGAAGTTACAGCCGATTTTGATGATTACGGAATAACAGTTGCTGCTTGTTCTATTATAGAGCATGATTTCTCTGATGAATTTGATCAAGCAATAGAGAGAAAATTAATAGCTTCACAGGACGCCCTAACAGCACAAAATGCTTTAGAAAAAGTACGATATGAGGCAGAAGCTGAAATTACAAAAGCTAAAGGTGTTTCTGAAGCTAATAGAATTATGCAGGAATCTTTAACTCCGCTTCTCATTCAAAGAATGTACATAGAAAAATGGGACGGTAAAATGCCTCAAGTAGCAGGCTCTGGTGTTACTCCTATGATACAAATTAAATAATGTACAAAAAAATTATAAAACATTTATATTCAACTATTGCATCTATAATATTTCCAAATCACTGCATCATATGCGGAAATATTATAGAAAGCAGTAATATGAATTATATATGCATAGACTGCATTAATAAAAAGCTGGATTATATACATAAAGATGAATATATACGATGTAATAGATGCGGTAAAGTTTTGGAAATTATAAACTCTATTTGTATATGCCAATATGAAGATATTTATTTTGATGAGTGTAAATCTATGCTTTACTATACAGATAATGCAGCAGATATTATTCATAAAATGAAGTTCTCTCACAGATATTTAATATGTCATGATTTTGCGGCAATGCTTAGCTATTATTATAAAGATTATATACTTAAATATGATGCTATTACATTCGTTCCTCTTGGAAAAAAGAGATTATTAGAAAGAGGATACAATCAAAGCGAACTTATTGCCAAAAATATATCAAAAATTCTAAATATAAAATTAATTGATGATATAATAATCCGTAAAAAAGAAACCAAAGCATTGAGTTCTTTAAATAGCAAAACAGAAAGAATAAACATGATAGAAAATGCATTTTTAGTAAATAATGATTATCATTCTTTTAATAAAATAAATCTGCTTATAATAGATGATGTAATTACCACTGGAAGTACTTTAAATGAAATATCAAAAGAAATTAAAAAACTCGAATGCATAAATAAAATAGGAGTATTAACTGCCGCAAGAGCTTAAATATATTATTAATTATTAATATATTGCAAAACCTTCTCTTTCATTTCCAAATCATTCATTTTTTCAGCACATTTTATAAAATTATCATACACAGCTTTTGCATATGATAAATGCTCATTACTAAAAGCTATTTTTACAAATTTCCATAATACATTATCTTTGTCAATCTTATCCGTATTAAGAAGAATTTTTAAAGCACAGTCTACAATTAGTATCCCAGCATTAATATTATAAAATGCATCTATATTTTTTATATCATCAATATTATTTGTAAGAGTATCATAAGCCTCATCATATTTTGAAAGCCTTACAAGATTTTCTATATAATTTCCCAAATATGAAAGCAGATAAAATAAATTCTTTTTTGAAAGCAAAGTATTTTTCTTATTTTTTTCATAATTATCCTTTGCAATAGAATATAACTCTTTATTTGCCTTAAGCTCCCCTTCTTTGTTTCCAACCTCAATCTCAAAATCTCTTAATCTCTCTAAATTAATTCTATCCCACACTTTTATAGAAGATTTCCATATATCTATAAGCTCATAATACAAATCTTTAAATCCTAGCTCCAAAGCATAATGTACAGCATAAAGTATATTTAATTTTTCTATATCATCTTCAAATCTAACATCGCTGTCATATCCTATTGAACAGTCGGCATTAGCTTCTTTAGCCTGTTTGAATAATGTTTTATTATCTTTACTATATTTATTAAGCAGAAATGTTAAAACCTCCAATGATATTCCTATACCTTTATACTTTGATGTTTTTCTATCTTTTATCTCTTCCTCAAATAAATAAATTATTATATTTTTTACAGCCTCTTTTTTTAGAGCTTTTATATTCTTATAATACAAAATAGCAAATGCAAGTCTGGCTCTTAATAAATAGTTTTTATCAACATTATCTTCGCTTTCACATGAATATTTTTTTATTAAAATGTCAAAATTTTCTTTATTATCATAAAAAGAATTAACCATATTATCAAAATCATTCTGATACTTTTTTAAAGCATTAATTAATTTTTCCTGATATAATTCCATAATAGTATACTCCTAAGTCAAAACTATATAAGAAAAATGAAGTTTTGTCAAAATTATTTTTATAGGTAAATCGGTAAATAAGCAGTAATAAATACAAAATTCTAAAAATGAATGGTTTAAATTTATAACTTACAAAACTCTGCTTTTATGAAGTACACATAGCAGCCCCAAGTGTTTTGCACTTTTTTATGCCGTCTGCCCCATTTAACCGAATGAAAGCACCATTAGGTATGGTGTTATCTGAAAAGCTGAATAAAAAATAAATAACTTAAAAAATTACTGCAATATGATATCGTATATTTCTAAATCAGTTAAATCATCATACATTATTCTTTTAATTTTTTCGCTTTCATTAAGCAAATCTGCAATTTCTTCCATTAATCCTTGATGGTTATCGTTATTCTCAGCAGCCAAAGTAAATAACAAAAATATTTTATTTTTCTCATCAAAATCCACACCATTTTTAATTTTTAAAAGTGTAATTCCATTTTTCAAAACACCATCTTCTGGTCTGGCATGCGACATAGCCATTCCGTCACCCAATACGATATAAGGACCTGATTCTTTAATATTTTTTATAATGCAATCAACATATCTAGGCTCTATACATTTATTTTCAAGTAAAAGCTCAGCACCTTTTCTTATAGCCTCTTCCCAATTATCAATACTATCAACTATATCTATTTTGTTTCTTATAAGCTGTTTTAACATACATATACCCCCGAATAATAAACTGTTTTTACATATATAGTATTATAGTTTGATTTTTATTATTTGTCAAATATATTTTAATGTACAAACAAGTTTCAAAATATCAAATTATATGTTTTTAATATATAGAAGAACAAATTCCGATAATAAATAGTTAAGGATATAACAATTTTTCTAAAAATAGGTTATATTATAGTGTAAAAATAATTGTAAATAATCTTTTAAAAGGATTTTATATTGCGTAAAAAGGATAGATACTCTAGGTTCAGAATGTATATAGCCACAACCTTGATGGCTTTTATGATACCTGCTTTATTTAGCGTATCTATAGTACTTTCAAATAAGCAGAAATATCTTGATAATGTTATAGAATATATAAATAAAGTAAGTCCTATAGACATATCAATATCAGATATAAGTATATCCTACAAATTAGAATTAGTTTTGGATAATGTTAAACTTTATTCCAAAAATAATAAAGAGGCATTCTTTGATATGGATAAAGCCTCATTAAGGTTTAATTTTTTTAGAATATTTATAAAGAGAGATCCTCTATATCTTTTAAGCGATATTAATATTGATAATGCTAATTTTTATCCTATTGTTTTTGATACTTCTATATTTAAAAGTGAAAGCACAAATAAAAAAAATATATATGAAAGTATGAGAGATACGGTTAATAGTATAACTCCTATTTTTATGGATAAAAATATCAATATAAAAAACTTCTCAGCAAAAGTGGTTGATAATAATACTACAACAGAAGTCTCTCTTAATTCTCTGTATGGTAATTTTAGAGATTACGGATATTTTCTGTCATATGATTTAAACCTGCCAGATAAAACAATAGTTCATCTTGCTTCAGAAAGTACAACTAATTTATCAGATATTAACACATTAATATATGCCAAAGATGAAAACGGAGATTTATTTAAATATAATTTATTTATAACGAATACATATGATAAAGTTGAGGCTAGTCTTCAAAATGAAAATAAATATGACTTTATAAATTTAAATTATAATCATTTCAATGAAGATATTAATTTTTCGATTACAAATATAAAAATAAAAAAAGATACTATATATAAATTTATGAATATAGCTTTGGATACGCCTATTATTTATAAGTTTGTAAAATTGGACAATAAAAAAATAACTTCTATAAGCAATTATATTAATACCTTCAGAGATGCTGATATTAACGCTTATGGTTATTATTCTCTAAAAAATATAACAAACTCATATATAGACTTTGATTTAAAAGTACGCGATAAGCTATTCAATATAGCGGTTAATGCCGAACTTACAAATAACAGCATAATACTTTCAAATGCCAATATAAATGCCCTAGATGGAAATATTATAGCAAGCGGAATAGTTCCTCTAAGCGATCCTATATCGAGCATTATATCATTAAATGTAAAAGATATAAATGCAGGAGCTAAAAAATTATCTACAAAACTTTATTTAACTCCTACCGCTGTAAATGATAAAGAAATAAAATCAAGATTCACAATATCATCTTTTACATATGCAAATACATTGGCAAATCCATTATCATTCGATTTTTCATATAACAGAGATGATAAAGAAATAGGTCTTAATTTAAGACCTAATAAATATGAACAGCCTTTTAATATGAGTTTCTCACTTGATAAAACAAAACCAATATTGGCAGAAGCTAAAGGTGTAATACCGCAGGATATATTTTTAGTATTATTAGGTAAAAATATAATAGATAATTTATCATCATTAAATATAAACTATAGCCTAAGCAATGCTATGTATACAGAAGGCAAAGGAAATGTTCATATACTTAAAGCATCATCTAGGAAAATATATACAGAAGAATATCTTATAAGAATAGGAATGTCAGCATATCAGAATGTTATAGATATAAATGATATATACTACAGACTTTCAGAAGACAGCGGTATAAATGCAAATGCCAAAATAGAATACGATAAAAATTTCAATGTAAAAATAAACGGCAATGTAGGAACACCAGCAGGTAATTACGGACTAAGCGGCTTTACAACTACATCTACAAACGGAAATAGAATAATATATGCTTCTACTGACAAATCAGAAATAATAGCAAGCGGAGTAATGGCAACAAATGGATTATTGGACTTAAACATTAAGACGCCAAAAACTTTAAGCATAAAAGATATAGATATAAATGTCGATGTTGATATAAATAACTATACTCAAGAGCCTATATATGTATACGGTAATATTAAAGCCAATAAAAACTTAGCTCCTATATTTGCTTTAAATACTCAGTTTGAGCTTTCTAATCAAAGTATAATGCTTACGAATATAGTACTTGATTACGGAGAGAATAGAGTGTCTGGAAACGGTATACTTACTTCAAGCGACGGTATAGGTAAACTTACAGCCCTTTTAAAAGATATAGAAAATGACGGTATATTTGCATTAGATGCTTCTATTAATAAAAATAATGTATACGGAAAAGTTACTATAAATCAGCTTCCTTTTGATATAAGCGGTAAAGCATACGGAATACTTACTGCCAATGCTACTATAATAGGACTTATGAACAGCCCTGTTGTATATCTTGAAAAATTTGATGTTAAAGAGTTCCAAATACCTGGTATGAGATTTGATATTTCTTTAACTGGATATTATAAAACAGATGAATTAGAATTAAAAGATATACTTGTAACCAAAACAGGTACTTTCGGTATAGTTGAATCTAAGGCATTTACAAAAAAACAGCAGATAAAAATACCTTATGCCTATTTTTCAAAAGATTTGCAGAATATGAAAGTAGAAGTTAATAATATAGTGTATTTAAGTTCATATTCAGGAACTATAGATTATAATATGAGAAGACTCCCAGACGGAAGACAGGAGTTTAGAATACAAACTACACCTATAACAATAAATAAAAGAAAACTTCCAGAGTTCGGAACAATAGTTACATATAACGGAGAAGATATTACATTTACAAATACAAAAAAACATGGTATTAACGGCTCTATTACCAAAGAAGAAGAAGGTACTAAAACAGATTTGATATATGTATATGATGATAATAATATGCTTAATATAGACGGCATGATAAAAAATACTAAAAGAGATCAGGTAGATTTACTAGTTACATCAGACATAATCAATGTAGAAGTATTTGAAATATTTAATGTATTATTTACAGAAATACATTCATCACCTACTAACTTTATGATAGATGGAAAACCATATACATTGTATGCCCATATACATGGAGATGCTGATAATGTTGCTATAGACGGCAGATTTTTAGGTCATGGAAAAAAAGTAAAAATAGCATATTTTAATGATGTATTTGATGATACTATAGTAGATTTTAATTTTGACGGACATATGTTTAATGTCAATAATTTAACGTTTACATCTAAGAAAAAGAAAAATCTAAGCGTAACTGGAGAAGCCGAAATTTTCAAAAATACTATAAATTATATGGCATTTGATTTGCTTTCTTCAGACGAGCAGCTAGGGCTTTTAGACGGCAATCTTAACTTGGGTATTACCAAAGTAAAAGGTCCTGTGCATGTCGATATTACAGTAGGCGGAAATATAGCAGCTCCTAGAATAGGAGGAGTACTTACACTTATGAAAAGCGATGTTCAGCTTTCTACTTTGCCTTCTGAAAGTACATACAAAGAAAGAGTTTACGGCATATTAAGTAAGATTTATTGGGACTTTACTATAGAAGCTTGGCGTCAGGTAAGAGTGGCACATAATTTAGTAGGAGATGTATACTTGGAAGAAGGCTCAAAAATGAGAGTTTATAATACTCTTATGGACGGTATAGAGCTTGCTGGTACTGTTAATGTAGACAGAGGAAGTATTTATTATCTTCAGAATATATATCAGCTTGAAAATGGTTCTGTTACTTTTCCGCCTAATAACAGTTTAGACCCTATAATAACAGCTACAGCATATACATATAAAAAATACTATTCTTCAACTGCAAATACATCATCTCAGTCATTTGAAAATGAAATTGCAGGGGAAAATGTTACTTTGTATATGGAAATGAATGCCAGACTCTCTCAATTAGTATCTTCTCAAAACTCTGGACTTTCACCTGTGAAATTCTACACTATACCTGCTTTAGGACAGTATCAGGTTAATCAGCTTGCAGGAATCCCTCAGGGAAGTTTCGGCAGCAGAGAGGATCAGATGTTTGCTGAAAGCACTTCAAGCAGAAGCTCTATGAATAATGATCAGCTTCAGCAGCTTACTATGAATTACAGCGATTTGCTTTTAAGAAGTACTGTACTAAGACCTGTTGAAAGATGGGTAAGACAATTTTTAGGTATAGATTATATTAACTTAAGTCCTACAGTAGTAAATAATTTATTGTTTGTTACAAATAATAATAGTATAAGTCCTACATCTGTATGGGATAATACAAGTGTAGGAATAGGAAAATATGTTTCTAAATATTTATATTTAAAATACGATGTTACTTACAGAGCAGTTGATACAACAAGACCTAGTCTTAATGGAAAAAACTTAGACCCTTATTATTTTGACCATCAGTTCGGTTTTGAGGTTTCTTTATTAAAGAATTATAAACTTGCAAATTTTGTTTTTGAGTATAAAATAAACCCTTTCGATATACGAGGAAAAGGACAAGATTTTAATATAGTTACTCGGTGGAGATTTTAGTGAATTTTATTAAGAAAAATTGTATTATTTTATTTTCATTTCTTGCACTTGCTGCAGCTTTGCTTATAGCGGCAGAAAGTGATTTTGAGAATTTACAGACAGCAAGAAATATTGCTGTATATGAAGGTCTTGTAATAAAAAGAATAGATGTTACAGGAGAAGTGAGACTTACAAAAGATCAAATAATAAACAGCTTTCCAATAAAATCTGGAAGTAAATTTCAAAGAACAGAAATAAATGAAGCAATAAAAAAACTATTCGATACGCAGTTATTTGACAGAGTAGCTATTGATGCAAACAGAGAAGATGACGGAGTTGTGTTAAATATTGTAGTAGCTGAAAGATATATTATAAAAAACATAGAATATATTGGAAATAAACGCCTAAGCAGAACAGCACTTAATGATGCCATAAAACCTATAATGAGAGCAGGAGACCCTTATATACCGCAGAAACTTAATGAAGCAGTTAATGCCATTATCACTAATTATCAGGATAAAGGATATTTAAAGGCATATGTAGAGCCTAAAGTAATAGAAAATAATGAAAGCTCTGATGTTACTATAGAAATGAATATTGTAGAAGGAAATGAAGTAAAAGTATCAAGCATAAGATTCCATGGTAATACGCATTTCTCTGTAAATGAACTTAAAAGACAAATGTCAACAAAAGAAAATGGATTTATGACATTAGGAAAATTTAATGAATTTAAATTCGAAGAAGACAAAACAAAAATTGTAAAGTATTATGCCGACAGAGGATACTACAGAGCCAAGGTAGATAATGTAAAGTTCACATATCAATGGAGAGACCCGCAAATAAAAAATGAACAGGACTTGATAATAGATATATACATCACAGAAGGCGATAAATATTATTTCGGCGATATAGGATTTAAAGGTAATTTTATTATATCATCTGAAAATATACAAAAAGATATAAAATCAAAAAAAGGAGCTTTATATAATTACACCTATCATATGACTGATTATCAGGGAATACAAAATAAATACTCTGAAAGAGGATACATATTCAGACAAGTTATACCTGTAATTACAGTCAATGAAGAAAACAAAATAGTAAATATAATGTACGATATTGTAGAAAACGATAAAGCTCATATAGAAAATATTACTATAGCTGGAAATACAAAAACTAAAGATTTTGTTATACAAAGATATATAGATATAAAACCTGGTGAAGTATTTAACACAGCTAAAATACAAAGAATACAGGAAAGATTATATAACACACAATTCTTTGATAATATTAATTTAGGAGTAAAACCTGGTTCTGCTGAAGGATTAATGGAATTAACTTTAAATGTATCTGAAGGTAAAACTGCTATGGTATCAGGCGGCGGCGGTTTCTCTACTGGTTCTGGATTTAAGGTATTTGCTTCTATTAGAGAAAATAACTTCTTAGGAAGGGGATTACAAATAGGTTTAAGCGGAGAACTTGGAGAAACTCAAAAACGTATAGCTGTAAACTTTGCTGAGCCTTATTTGCTTAATCTGCCTATATATTTGGGAGTTGATTTATCATACTTCAATGAGGGTGTTAATACAGGATATGAAATAGGGGCTGATTCTTTTGGAATACCTAAATACTCATATTATACAAGACATGGTTTTGAAGGTATAGTAAGGCTTGGTTATTATTTTGCTGACTATTACTCTACATTTATAACTTTTGATACAATAGTACAGCAGTATCAGCAGTGGCATGACCAAGGAGCAAGCGATGCTGGTCCTAATTATGTATTAAGCGACATAAAAAAATATTTGGTTCATAGAATAAATAAAAAAGACGGTTCTTTCCAAAGATGGCAAAGTGATTGGTTTACTACATTTATTGTATCATATTCTCTTCTTCGCGACAGCAGAAATGATTATTTAAACCCTACTAAAGGAAGTTTCTTAAGAGGTATAGCTGATTTCTATTTCGGACATACTCAGCTTACAAGACTTAATTTAACAGGATTCTTAGCTATTCCTGCAACAGAATGGCTTTCATTTGCATTTTATGGAGAATTAGGTCAGATTATAGCAACTCCGGGGCTTCCTATAAAAAATGACGCTGATGTTTTATATTATCTTAACCCCTTTGAAGATGTTAGAGGTTGGGATACTTCTAAATACACTATATTTAAGAAAAACAGAGGATTATCTACTTACGATATGAAAGCAGAAGATGGATCAACAGACTCTTGGAGTTATGGAAGAGCTAAAGTGAGGTTCTTTGCCGAACTTCGTATACCTATTATACCTAAAACTCTCGGATTTGTTACTTTCTTTGATGCAGGTCAGCTATGGATGCCCGGAAGTACTGGCTGGAATCAGGACGGAGATGCTCATACTTATCCTTCGCAGTTTATGGATATTAAAGATATATTTGATCCTTCTCAGTATATATATTCTGTAGGAGTAGGTATAAGACTTACAATTCCGATATTTAATGTAAGATTCTATATCGCTAAAAGATTTGTATATAATAAAAATGACGTAGGATTTGGAAAAGGACTTAAAGATTTTGAAGGAGATACTTTCACCCCTTTAGGAGCTTGGTTTGGAAGAGGCTGGGGTATTGCATTTACTATGAATCACCCATTCTATTAAAAATATATTGTTTTTGATGATAATTATATAAATTTATATATAATAACTATATATAAAAAAAGGAGATAAAAATGAAAAAATATTACATTATGAGTTTACTATTTATAGCAGTACTTACTGTATCTATTGTTAGCCCTAGAGTATTTACACAGTCATACAGACTTACAAAAGTTGGATATATTGACCTTGAAAGAGTAATTAAAGAACTTACAAGCGATGAAGAGTTCGTTGAAAAATTAAAAATGAAATTAGAAGAATATAAAAATCAAGACGCTATGCAGACTAATATGACTGATACTTCTATAGCACAAAACAACAGAGATTACTCTTTAAGAGGAGAAGTGAAAAGACAGGTTGCAAATGCTCTTATGTCAATAGTTAAAAAAGAAGGATATACTTTAATACTTGAAAGAACAGAACACTCAATACTCTATGCTGACAGAACTTTTGATATCACAGAACCAGTAATAGCAAATGTTAAAGCCTCTTTACAAAGATAAAAAATATAAAAATAGTATTTTTTGATTTAAGAACTAAAATGTATTATAAAATTATAATGCATTTTAGTTTTTCATATTTTTAATAAAATAAAAGGAGATAATAATATTTATGAAAATAAAAGATATTTGCAAGTTTATTAATGCTCAAAAAATAATAGGAGATGAAAATAAAGAAATATCTTCACTTTCTCCTATAAATCAAATAATAGAAGGATCTATAGTTTGTATAGATAATAATAAATATCTTGAAGCTGCTTTAGAGAGCGGTGCTAATGCTTTAATCTTGAAAGAAGAAACATTTAATAATATAAAAGATTTAAAAGGCAAAACTGCTGTAATATATAATAATCCTAAAGAAGCATTTATCAAATTACTTTATTTTCTATTTGAAGATAAAAAATACCCTCTAGGAACCATTGAAAAAACTGCTGTTATAAAAGAAAATGCCAACATAGATGCTAATTCCTATATCGGCGATAATGTGTATATAGGAAAAAATACTTCTGTAGGTAAAGGTTCTGTTATAGAGGCTAATGTATTTTTGGGCGATGATGTAGTTATAGGCGAAAACTGCATAATATACGCTAATGCTGTTATACATGACAGATGCATAGTAAAAAATAAAGTTATAATAGGATCTTCTACTGTCATAGGAAATGACGGATTTGGATTCTTTGAGGTTAATGGCAGACAAATGAAAATACCTCAGAGAGGAAATGTTGTTATAGAAGATGATGCTGAGCTTGGTGCTAATGTATGTATTGACAGAGCTACATTGGGTTCTACAATTATAAGAGAGGGCGTAAAAATAGATAATTTAGTTCAGATAGCTCATAACTGCGATATAGGAGAGCATTCTATAATTGTTTCTCAGGTTGGAATTGCAGGAAGTTCAAAAATAGGTCATCATTGTGTATTAGGCGGACAGGCTGCTTTAGCTGACCATGTTACACTTGGAGACAGAGTAATATTTGGAGGAAGAACCGCTGTAATGTCTAATGTAAAAGTAGAATCCAATTCCATTATGCTTGGTGCTCCTGCTCAAAATATAGAAAGAGAAAAATTAAAAATGATAGCCGAGCAGAAACTTCCAGAACTTATAAAAATCGTTGAAGAACGTTTTGGTATAAAAATAAAAAGAGTAAAATAATTTTACGATAAAATAAAAAATATACTTATACACATAATATATAATAAAAATAATCATTTTTTAAAAAAATTATTGTTGTTTTTTTTGATTAAGTATATTATCATACTAAAAAATAAAATTATTTAGGGTATTTATGGAAAATAAAAAATCATTAGGTCTTCAATTTAAGATATTTATATTATTAAGTATATCAATATTGATAATGTTTATAACTATAATATCATATATGGTAAGTCATAATATATCCAATTCAAAAGAGAAAGGATTTTTTTCAACTGAATATATGGTTACTACTTATGCTAAAGATATAGAAAAAGAAATGACATCGTATATATCTATGCTAAAAACTACATCTCTTTCTCTAAAAAATGATATTTTAAACAAAACTATTACAAGACAGTCTCATGCTGAAGTTTTAGGAGAAGTTCTTAAAAACAATAAAAATTTATTTTCAATATATGAAATGTGGGAGAAAAATGCATTTGACGGAAGAGATAATGATTTTATAGATACCGATTACGGTTCTGAAAATGACGGAAGATACGGGCCTGCATTTTTTTATGATGATAATACTGTTACTTATGACAAAGTTTATCAAGAAGAGTTTGATGCAAATCCAGACTACTACACTATACCAAAAGATACGAAACAGCTTTATATAAGCGATGTAGAAAAAGATGATACTTATACAGGAGCTGATACTGTACTTACTGTAAGTGTTGTTGAACCTATATTAGATAATTCTGGAAAGTTTTTAGGTATGGTGGGGGTAGATTTTTCTGCTGATAATTTGGTAAAAATAGTTTCTGATATATCTACTAATGAAGGTATGCAGGGTTATTTAATAAATCAGTCTGGTATAATTCTTGCTTCCACAAATACGATGAATATAGGAAGAGAGATTTCAAGTATATACACTGATAATGCTAATCAAATAATGAATGCTGTAGAAAATAGTGTTAAATATTCTTTTATTAATAAAATAGATAAACATAAAATGTTTAATATTATAGTGCCTTTAACTTCATTAAAGGATAATTATAATTCATTAGTGCTTCTTGTAAGCGTGCCTGAAATGGTTATAGTAAAAGAAAATATAATAAATGCCGTTATAACATCTATACTGGCTATTGTTATACTCATAATATTTTTAATTATAATAAATATTTTAATAAAGAAAAGTTTAATAGATCCTATATTAAAAATTCTTCATGTATCAGAAAAATTGAGCAGCGGAGATTTAACTTCATATAAAAATGAAGCATTAAGCAAGAGAAAAGATGAAATAGGATTGATATTTAACTCTATTCAAAATACACAGAATATATTATCAAATATAATAAAACAAATATTAGATTCTACCAATGCTATGGAAAATGCAAGCAAAAATGTTAGTGCTGGAAGTATTGATCTTTCAAACAGAACAGAAAAACAAAGAGATGATCTTAAACTTATAAATGAAACTATGACAAACACATTAAAAGTAATAGATAAAACAACTAATGACATAGCAGTAACTAATGATAAAATACAAGTTCTTACTGATTCAAGTGAGCATTGCTACAACTTATCAAAAGAATCTATGGCTCTTATGGAAGATATTACTAAAGCAACTGCTGAAATATCAAATATAACAAAAATGATAGATGATATAGCTATGCAGACGAATATACTTGCACTTAATGCTTCGGTTGAGGCTGCACGTGCAGGAGAGCAGGGAAAAGGATTTGCTGTTGTAGCTGCTGAAGTTAGAAACCTAGCCCAGACATCTCAGGAATCTGTAAAAAATATTACTAATATAGTTAATAACAGTATAGAAAAAATCAATGAAGGAAATACTAAAATAAAAGAAACTATGGACGCTTTGGAAGATATAACAAATAAGGCTAAAGAAAGCAGCGATATAGTAAGTCAGATGGTTGAATCTTCCACTCAGCAGGACGCTTCGGCAAGAGAAGTACAAAGTGCTGTTAATAGTGTTGATATTAGTGCTGAACAAAATACAGCTTTGGTAAAAACAAATGCTGATATAGTTATAGATATGGAAAAAGAAACGGAAAAACTTGCTGATTTGATGAAATTCTTTAGTATGAATAATGATAAATAAAACTTTTTAAAAAAATAACGGGGCTTTTGTATTTTATAAAAGCCCCATTTTTTTATTAATTATTAATTTTATATGCCTTATCTGCATGAAGCCTTTCCAGTACGCACATTAATTCCGCCTGCTGCCTCTATCATCTTAATTATATTCTGATTTCCTGATTCGCATGCATAAGTATAAGCTGATTTATTTAATTGTTTACTTACTATATTTACATCAACTTTTTTATCAAGCAAAAATTTAACCGCATCTTCCCTGCTGTTTCCTGCAGCAACCATAAGCATTGTTTCTCCGTCTCTTTTATCCTGCTCATTAAGATTTAATTTTCCGTTGTATAAAGGATATAAATACTCTATTACTTTAATATTTCCTCCAAGTATAGCAGATTTAAAAGCACTTGTAACATCAGCAGTATCTCCAGCATATAAATTAACACCTTTAGATACTAAATACTCCACAACATCTAAATATCCTATGAAAGCAGCCCAGCCTAAAGCAGTTTGTTTTAAACTATAAGTATCCTGAACTTCTATATTCTGACCTGCTTCTACCATTCTTTTTATCTCATCAAGATTTCCCTCTTTTACAGCATCAAACCACTTAGCATTAGGACCTTGAGATGGTTTTGTATAAAATATTCTATGAGAAAGCCTTCTTGGATTTGCAAGATTTGTAAGCTCTTCTGGAGTGAGCCTTGTAAATCTTGAAGTTTGCGAATAAAGAGGAATTGATAATACCAAAATAAATAATAAAGGGATTATTTTTTTCATATGATTTTCTCCTTAATTTATTTTTTATTTTAAAACTTAAAACTAATAATTTAGGTAAAAAATCATATTAATAATAATAAATAATTGTAAAAAATAATTGCATTATATTAATTATTATAGTATTATGATAACTAATAAATTCTTATTAAGGATATTACTATGATTAGAAATATTTTATTGGTTTTATTAAGTATAGCAGCAATATTTAGCGTCTCATGCGGAGGTAATTCAGCTGAAGAAAGAAACAGTAAAGAACTATTTATAAATGCAGGAGAAGAACCTAAAACAATAGACCCTACCCTATCAGGAAATGACTTCGTATATCCAAGACATGTATTTGAAACATTAATAACAAAAGACAAAGAAGGCAATCTTCAGGCAGGTGCATGCGAAAGATGGGATATATCAAAAGACGGACTTACATATACATTTTATTTGAGAACCAATGCAAAATGGTCAGACGGCAAAAAGAATGTAGTTGCTGATGATTTTGTATATGCATTACAAAGAGCTGCCAATCCTTTAAGCGGTGCTGAATATACTTCTTTTATAGAATATATAAAAAATGCAGTTAAAGTACTTTCAAGCGAACTTCCTGCAGAAGAACTAGGAGTTAAAGCTATTGATGATTATACTCTAGAAATAACATTAGAAAACCCTACTGTATATTTTCTTGATATTTTAACTTATCCTATATTTGCTCCTGTAAGAAAAGACATTATAGAAGAGTATGGAGATCAATGGTCATTAAGCCCTGAAAGCTATATAGGAAATGGTGCTTTTATTATGACAGAAAGAAACCCTGATGAAAAAATTGTTATGATAAAAAATACCAACTATTGGAATCAAAATAATATAGTACCAGAAAAAATTACTTTTGTAATGATGAAAGATGCTACTTTGGCACTTGCTGGAATAAAAGAAGGATCTTTAGATTTTTCTGTATATACTGAAAATTTTTAAGTTTGTCAATTTTTTAATTTATGGTATAATCAAAATATGGATTTTAATTTAACAGACGAAGAAATAAAATTTTTGAAA
>NZ_CASEGO010000062.1 GCF_949287625.1 uncultured Brachyspira sp.
TAGGTATTCCTTTTGGTTTATTTGTAGCAATTATAAATTATAAGGAATACCATCTTTTTTTTAAACTAAAAGTGTGCAATATCTATGGCTCTTAAACAATCTTAAATATTAAAAATTATTGACTTTTAAGTAAAAATAACATAAAATAGTATAGTTAATTGATGTCAAATTTGATTTTTTAATTGCAAATATTTTGTTATATTATAAAATATTAAAAAATTATTTCCGATAATAAACTAACTTGTAAATGGAGGCATTTTAAATGGCAGAACAGCTAGAGCAGCAAACAGCAGAAAGTACAGAAAGCAGAGCTGATGTTGAAGATAGTACCAACCTTGTTACTTTTAGACTAGGAAGCGGTGAATATGCTATAGATATCATGCAGGCTAAAGAGATAATTAAAATGGAAAAGATTACTCTTATACCTAATGCCCCAGATTTTGTAGAAGGCGTAATAAATTTACGCGGAAATATTATACCCATTATAGACTTGAAAAAGAGATTCCATTTAGAAGAAACTGAAGGCGATAAAAATACTGGTATTATCATTGTAAAAATAGAAGATGTTGATATGGGTATTATTATTGACTCCATATCTAAAGTAGTATCCATTTCAAATTCTGATATTCAGCCTCCTCCTCCTATGCTTTCTGGTATAGGTCAGAAATATATTAAAGGTGTAGGTAAATTAGAGGACAAATTGTTAGTTGTACTTGATTTGGAAAAATTATTCACTACTGATGAAGATGATGATTCTAATGAAGCTGATAATAATTAAAAAATAGCTGTTATTACTTTGCTCTCACTGATAATAATGTCCAATATTTCATCATTATCATCTTTGGGTATAGATGGAAGTATTTGATAATCATAAGCTAAGCCTATTCTAAGGGCATTTCTATTTATTTTTAAGATATTATCATAGTACCCCTTTCCAAATCCTAACCTATTGCATTTCTCATCAAATACTAAAGCTGGAATAATAAACATCGAAACTTCATTAATACTGCAGTCTTTACAGTATTCAAAAGGCTCTCCGTTTCCAAATCTAGTATTTCTATTAATATCCTTATTGTAATCATTAATGTATTTTAATTTCATATTATGATCATCGATTAGAAAGGGAACAGAAACTTTAATATTATTATCCATTGCGTACTGAATGATTTTTTGAGTTTGTACTTCATGATTAAAGTCAATATATACGCATATAGAAGTAAACTTACTAATATTAACTATATTTTTAAATTTTTTATATATAATATTACTTTTAGCTTCTATAAAATGCTCGTCTAAATTATTTCTAATAAGTTTAAAAGAAGTTCTTATTAATTGTTTAGCTTCTTTTATATCAGAATCATTATGAAGAGAAGTTCTCATCTTTAAATTCTACTAATATTTCCTGTAATAATTTATCGCGGATAATTTGGTCAATAATTTTTTGCGAAGCCATACCTATATCAATAAACTGTACAGCAAAACCTTTAGGCAAATCAGGTTTTTGATTATCATTATTAATCCAAACCACCTTAGCTTCAGTAAAGAGTTTAAAATCTTTGAAAGATATTGTAAGACCAAGCATATCTCCCTTATCTGGTATATTAGTATCAGAAGATATATAAGCACCATTACCGCTTATAGAAAGTATATTTCTATCTATTGTACCTCTAATTTTATCTTTATAAGCTATAATAACATTTAAAGGCCAATTTACTCTGGAATACTGTCTTCTTCTTTTTGATGAATCTTCTGGATTATTGGAAATTTCTGTGGTAATAGTATGTACTATTGTACCTATATCAGTATTTTTAGGGAAAGTCAAGGCATTAGGATAGTTTTCAGCATTAAAGTCATCGGATATATCAGTAAGTACTAATCTTATTTGAGGATTTACCTTTCTTATTTTATCAGTAAAAAATTTAATACTGTCTTTTTCATTTTCATTATATTTAATGATATAAAAGTAGATATTCAAATTATTTTCTATAATATAAGGCAAAGATGAATTTGTATCCGTAAAACTGCTTATAATGAATTGATCATTAAAAGCTGATTTATATTTATTTAATATAGAAGGGTCATTTTCTATGATAACGCCTTTTGCTTGTTCTTTATCCATTTTATTAAACTCCTGTTAATACTTGCTTTTTAAGTATAACATAATTTATTATTTATGCAATATTTTCAATAAAAAAATATAATACTAAATATATTTATAATTTTTATTTATATGTTATAATATACTGAAATATATTATTTTTTATAGGAGTTATTTATGAGCGATATGAAAAATAAAGCAAAAGAATTATGGGATAAGTTTTCATCAAATATTACAGCAGAAAAGCTTAAATCTATATTGAATAAATCAAAAGAAATATTAAATTTATCTTCATCAGCACATCTTTCTAAGTTTTTAGATAAAATACAATTAATGATAGATATGATAGGAGATTATATCAATGGAAACTATAAAAATATACCTTGGAAAACTATAGCTTCAATAGCAGGAGCTTTACTATATATCATAATACCTATAGATGCAATACCTGATATCATACCTATAGCAGGACTAATTGATGATGCTTTTATAATAGGGCTATGTTTAAAATATTTTTCTGATGATTTAAATAAATACAGAACTTGGAAATATGGAGAGGATGATTCTAATGCTTCAGAAAATAAAGCATATGAAGATATTAATGAAGCAGAATATGAAATAGTTGATGATAATGAAAATAAAATACAATAGGAAAAACAAAGTCTTGCAAAAAAGTGATTACAGTAAAGAGATATTTACTAAAAGCATTAAATATTCAAAGGGTGTAGGTCCTAAATACGCAGAAATATTATCAAAAAAAGGAATAATAACACTATATGATTTAATAGCTTTTTTTCCTAGAACCTATGATGACAGAAGAAAAACGCTGAAACTTCATGAGGCATTAGAAAATAAAGAAAAAACAAGTGTTGTATATGTAGAAGTTTTGGATATATCCTCTTTTAATTTCCAGTATAAAAATAAGCCTCTAGTTATAGTTACAGATGGAGCTGCAATATGCGAAGTACCTATTTACGGAGGAAGACTTCCTACTGGAGTTGCTAAAGGAGCTAAATTATATTTAACTGGAAAGTTTGTAAGAGGTAATAGAGGAAAACTTCAATGCCGAATGACAGAATTTGAAAAACCTTCTTCAAATGCATTATCATATGGAAAAATAGTTCCAATATACCCTCTTACTGAAGGACTTTCCCAAAAAAAGTTAAGAACTTTAATTGTAGATGAGCTTGAAGTATTTGAAAAAAACATGAAATATGATATACCTGCTGTCATTAAAAAAAAATACAGACTCAAAAGTTTTGTTCCTTCTATTATGGAGATGCATTTTCCTACATCATTCGAAGCACTTGATGAAGCTAGAGAGAGTTTAATTTTTGAGGAGTTTTTAACTTTTCAGTATATACATTTAAGCGAGAGAAGACCTAATATTTTAATAAAAGAAGAAAGATATAATTCTTCAAATATGTTTGAAAAATTAAAATCTGCTCTTCCTTTTGAACTTACTGAAGATCAATTAAATGCTATAGAAGAAATAAAAAACGATTTATTTTCAAAAAAGCAAATGTTCAGGTTGTTACAGGGAGATGTTGGAGCTGGTAAAACTATAGTGGCATTTTTAACGGCATTGATACCAACAGAATCTGGATTTCAAACGGCATTTTTAGCACCTACTGAAATACTGGCGTTACAGCATTATAATACATTCAAAAAAGTTATTAAATCAGCTGGACTTGAAGATACTATAAAAATAGATATACTTACCTCTTCTGTAAGTCAAAATGAAAGAGGATATTTATTAAAAAGACTTAGAGAAGGAAAAAGTAATATATTAGTTGGTACGCATTCTATTATATATGATGAAGTAGTATTTAAAAATCTTTCTTATGCAATAGTAGATGAGCAGCAGAGATTTGGAGCTGCTCAAAGAAATAAATTATTATCAAAAGGAAAAAATGTTGATTATCTTCTTATGACGGCAACACCTATTCCTCAGTCATTGGCATTAACTTTATTTGGAGAATTAGATTTATCTATTATAAAAACTCTTCCTAGCTCAAGAAAAGGGGTGCTCACAAAATATAAAGAGCTTTATGAAAGGGATCATTGCTATAAATTCTTAAAAAATAGAATATTAAAAGGAGAACAGGGATATGTTGTTTTTCCTCTAATAGAAAATAATGATTCAAGTTTTATCACTCTTTCAAGTGAGTTTCAGAGAGCTAAAGAAACTTATTTCTCTGATACGCAAATAGAAATAATACATGGCAAAATGAAAGACGAAGAGAAAGAATATATAATGAACAGATTTGCAGGCGGAGAGATTAAAGTACTATTTTCAACTACTGTAATAGAAGTAGGAATTGATAATCCTAATGCCACAACTATATTAATTGAAGGAGCAGAGCGTTTTGGTTTATCACAGCTTCATCAGTTGCGAGGACGAGTTGGAAGAGGTGATAAATTAGGTTACTGCTATCTTATACTTCACAGCGAGCTTAATGATATTATAAAAGAAAGAATTAATATAATATGCGAAACCACTGACGGATTCAAAATATCTGAAAAAGATTTAGAATTAAGAGGGGCTGGAGAGTTTTTAGGAGATAAGCAAAGCGGACTTCCAGACTTCAAACTTGGAAATATCATAAAAGATAAAGAGATAATGCGTAAGGCTAAAGATGAAATGCGTTCTTTACTTAAAGATGAAAACTCAAAAGAAATTTTTTATAAAGAAAATGAAGCATTTATATTAAAGGCTAATTATCTAAAATCAAGAATAGTCAAAGATGAATAATTATTGATTTTAGAATTTTATTTACATTCCCACCCTTTATATTTTATTGTTTTATTTTAAAATTGTGTTTTTTATTATTTTTATAGCTTAATTACAAATTAAGGCACCCACCCAAGCGTATATTAAATTTAAAAATCTTTCTCTACGCACGGTTAGCGGAATTTCATATATAATAAAAATTAGAATTTCTAATGAGTTTATATTTATAAATTTAGCTTAACGTGCGTTGTGATGATTATAAGTTTAAATAAAGCTAGGGCGGGCGTCATAATAACAGTAAAAGTTTATAAATAATAATATAGTAATAATAACAAAGAAAAACTATAATATAAAATGGGTGGGATTTAGAATAAAGTTAAAATATAAAAGCCGCATTAAATAATTATTATACTTATTATAATTTCTATATATGTTCATCAAAAAAATTAATAACTAATTTTATAATAAAGAATAAAATAGGATAATAAATAAAATGCAATATAAGAGCAAGAAAAAATCCGCTGCTGGTTCTTATTGGGTATACAAACATGGAAGCAAGCAATATAAATGGAAAGAATAAAATTCCTAATATTACTATAAATATCCATTTTATTATAGTTAATAATAGAGAAGTTTTTGTCATTTTAGCTTGCACATTAGCATCATATAATATTTCTTTATTTTCTATATTTTCATTTGTAAATGTAGTTTTTAATGTAAAATATAAATTAAAAGCATTAGTATGCATATTTGTTATTTTATAAAAAGAGTTTGATCTTAAGTTTATTTTAACTCCTTTTTCATAAAAAGTTTCATTCTTCTCTAATGTAAAATCTGTAATATTAAAATTTAAATTTTGATTATTTGATACGCTTACTAATTCTGTTTTATCAATTTCTAATTTTTGATTTAAGTAAATAATGATTTTTGGCATTTTACTTTTTGCAAAATTATTTGTGTATATAGTCATTTCTGAAGCAGTAATTTTTCCCACAGATATATCTGTGTTTGTTTGTTCATTGCTCACACTTACATAATTACCTGAACAGCTTATTATGAAAGTTAGTAAAAAATTTAATACTATAATAATTTTTCTCATATAATATCCTTAATATGATTATCTATATTATACTCTTTCACTATGACAAAAAATGTCGTATAAAAAAGAAGCCCCATTAAAAAATAGGACTTCTTTTGTTTTATTATTATTACTAATTGTGAAGTTTATAGCTAGCAATAATAAAAAATTATTCTTTAATAAACTTTTTGAAATTAGCCACTTTTTCTTTAGCTATATTAAGTCTTTTATCTTTGCTTTCTTTTACGCAAACTTCAAAATAGAATTTTATTTTCGGCTCAGTACCAGAAGGTCTTATAGTGATTTTTGTTTTATCTGAAAGTATGTATTGAAGAACATTAGATTTTGGAAGAGTGATGTCTTTTATTTTTTTACCTGTATTATCATAAACTTCTTTTTTCTCATAGTCGCTTATAGTCTCTACTTGAACGCCTGAAATTTCTTTAGGTAAATTGTTTCTATAATAAGTCATCAAATCAGCTATAGCCTTAGCTCCGTCAGCACCTTTTTTGGTAATAGATATAGTCTCTTCATAGAAGTATCCGTATTTTTCATAAATACTTTCTAAATAATCAGCTAAAGTAATGTTATTATCTTTACAGTAAGCAAGTACTTCAGCAAGCATCAAACAAGAACTAACACCGTCTTTATCGCGTACATTTGAATTAATACAATATCCGAAACTTTCTTCAAAACCGAATAAATATGTTCCTTCTTTTTCTCTTTCTATAACATCAGCAATCCATTTAAAACCAGTAAGCACATCATAAATCTTAACATTATTAGCATCAGCAATAGCCCTAGCAAGTTCAGTTGTTACTATTGTCTTTACTATATATGGATTTTTAATATTTTTTTTGTTTGTAATGAGGTAGTATGCCATTATAGAGCCTATCTGATTACCAGTAAGATACATATAGCTTCCGTCTTTAGTAAGCAAAGCACAGCCCATTCTGTCGCAGTCTGGGTCAGTACCCATAACAAGTTCAGCACCTATTTCTTTAGCTTTATTAACAGCTATCTGCAATGCTTCAGGATTTTCTGGGTTAGGAGATTCTACAGTAGGGAAATTTCCATCAGGAGGCTGAGCACCTTCTAATGTTGTTAAATTAGTAAATCCTGCTTTTCTTAAAGCCATAGGAACCATTTTGTATCCAGAACCATGAATAGGTGTATAAACTATTTTTATGTCATGATGTTTTTTAATAATATCCGGATTTACCAAATAAGACATTAAATCATTCATGTATTTATCTTCAATATCTTTTCCTATAAATGTTACTCTAGAATTATCACCCATTTTAACTTCTTCAGGCTTAACTTTTAATACTTCATCTATGATGTTTTTGTCATGAGGCGGTATAACCTGAGCTCCGTCAGTCCAATAAACTTTATATCCGTTATATTCTTTAGGGTTGTGGCTTGCAGTAACAACTATTCCAGCAATACAGCCCAAATTTCTTACAGCATAAGAAAGAAGTGAGATAGGGTGAATATCATCGTATAAATAAACTTTTATACCATTTGAAGAAAGTATCTCAGCAGCAGCCTTTGAAAATACATCAGAATTATTTCTTGAATCATATCCTATAGCAACTTTATAATCACTTCCGCCTTGTTTTAATATATAATTAACAAGTCCCTGAGTGGCAACTCCAACAGTATATTTATTCATTCTGTTAGTACCTACTCCCATTATCCCCCTAAGTCCTCCAGTACCAAACTCTAAATCTCTGTAGAAAGCGTCAGTTAATTCTTTTTCATTTCCTGAATCTAATAATGCTTTAATTTCTTTCTTTGTTTCTTCATCATAAGGACCGTTAAGCCATGAATCGATTCTTGCTTTTACTTCTTGTTCCATTATACATACCTCTAATTTTTAAAAATTCTATATATAAATTATAGTATACAACAATTATATAATCAAGTAAAAACTATTATGTTAATCAGGTTTTTCATATAATACTTTTTATTTTTATACAAATTCTATATTGCTTACTTAGTTTAAAAATAATTTCAGGTTTTTAGAATAATACTATTAGCCATATGTTTTGTAATATATACTTAAAATTTTTAAGTTTGTCAATTTTTTTTGTTGTTCTTTTTCCCGCCGCATACGCTCTGCAAACTTCGTCAAAGAACCTTATATCCTCAACAAGCTCGGATACGCTTCGCGAAAGTGCAAGTATTAAAATTATTATTAAATCGTACTAATTATGTTTTATATGTGGGATAAATTGCTAAATTTAGCATAAAATGTAGCCCTTTCGTTGCCGAAGGCACGCAGAGAGTGCTGGCTGTGCCTGCTTCTCACCTGCCTACGGCACGCAGAGTGTGGCACGACTGTGTGATTCGCAGGGTTAGTCTCCACAAATACTAAAATTTAAAAATTTATTTTTTGACAAATTGTGATTATTTATAAATGTAATTATAATTTATTTATAATATAATATATTTTTATTAATCAACAAAATATGTTTTAGATGTATAGTAAATTACTTATTTGGCATAATAATA
Source organism: uncultured Brachyspira sp. (assembly GCF_949287625.1). Lineage (GTDB taxonomy): Bacteria > Spirochaetota > Brachyspiria > Brachyspirales > Brachyspiraceae > Brachyspira. Next base: position 8,428 of record NZ_CASEGO010000062.1, read on the forward strand.
GGTAATCAGCCGCACGTATCGTTGACATTTGATAAGAATAAACAATACCGTGCGGGAAGGTGCTCTCGAAGTGTCCCGAACGAAGATGAGGGAGAGCTCGCGGTTGACAAACTTAAAAATTTTCAGTATATACCTACATACATCTGTAAAATTGCAAAAACTATATTTATTTTTGATAAGTTATAGTTATTTAAATTCAGTATAAGACATTCAACTTACAAAAATTGTATCTTAATATATTTTCAGCATATCTATCATAAGCAAAAAGCACTATGATAAATAACTAAATATTATCATAGTGCTTATTTTTATTTTATTGAAAAAGTTTTATTAACGGCTATTTTATAGTTTCAAATTTCATTTCTCTGAATCTTTTATATTCTTCTTCTATTTCGCTTTTTTTCGACATAAAATTTTCTCTTGTATGAAGTATTTCCTGCAAATGAACAGCCCTTGCTTCATTGATATTTCTGTCTCTTATAAGTCCGTTTTCAGCAATTACAAATTTGTATTTTCCGTTTTCATCTTTTACTAAATCTCCGCCTGCACCGCATACAGCACATTCAAAATTAAATTTTACTCCGTCCCAATGCTCATCGCCTTGATATATTAAAGAAGAATGACATCTAGGGCATAATCCTAAATCAGGATCTCCAAGACATTTTCTTTCATTAACTGGGGTATTTATTGCATCAACAATATTTTTACCCATCTGATAAGCTCTTTCTAAATAGTCTTTATGTATTAAAACATTACCAGGTCTTCCAACACTAGTAGCCAAATACATATCTACAGCCGTCATAGATTGAGTAAACATTGTAGCAGCAAGTCCTTCCAAACTCATAGTCTGCCAATCATGTTTGGAGTCTCCTACAGCTATAAGACCTGCAACTGTATGAGGGTCTTCTTTTACCTGTCCTATTTGTATTCTAAATGATAATTCATATGCCAAAAATCTCTGAGCAAAAGATAAATATAGAGAAGAAGGAAGCAGATCATATGTAGGACAGCCTACTATTATACCCTGACATTCATTCATAACATTTACTATTTTATCCATATCATCTTTTTCTTTGTAAATACAGCCCTTATACTCTCCGCCTTCTTTAAATATTTTACCCATAGCTATAGTACAAGATTCACATCCTGAGCAAGGTTTTATATTGTAGTCAAACAAATTAATAAGTACTGCTTCAGCGCCTGCATCTTTTACAGCTGTTAAAGCCTGTTTTACCAAAATTTCACTATTGCCGTTATGTCTTCCAGCTACTATTCCCATAACTTTCATAAGATATAATTCTCCTTTTTATAAAAAAATGATTATTACTGGACAGGCTGCCAGTCTTCGTTTTTGAATATAAAAGAGTAAATTATCGAAGTTTATCGGAAATCTTATATTTAAAGAACTAATATAAGCCCTGCCTTATTGATATTATATAGCATACAATATATTTTAATATTGTCAATATAAAAATATGAATTAAAATATAATATATTAGCTGCTGAATTTTATTGACAATTAAAGCATGTAAATTTTAGTATATACCTAAACAAATACAGTTTGTCAAAAAATAAATTTTTTAAATTTTGATATTTGCAGGGCTTCACAGTCGTGCCCGCTCTGCGTGCCGACGAAGTCCACATGCGACCGAAGGAAGTACCGTTAGGTATGGTGTTGGCAGCAACTTTTTGCGGTGAGAAAAAGAGCAATAAAAAAATTGACAGACTTAAAAATTTTCAGTATATATTAAAATATAATTAAAAACAATATCGGCAGTCTATTTCAAATTACTAATCATATTTATGAAATATATTACTGAATAATTGAAATCTGCTTTTAGGACTGAATATTAATATAACCTGCCCCTTTATATCCTTTTCATCTATAAGCCCAAAATATCTGCTGTCTTCGCTTAAACTTATATTATCCCCCAAAACAAAATACTGATTACTTCCTACAATATAAAGTCCGTCATCTTCATCTGAAAATATATAATATTCATGCTCTATTAAATTATCATTCAAATAAAGACCTCCGTCTTTAATTTCTACCTTATCGCCTTCTTTCCCTATAACCCTTTTTACTAAATTGCTGTTATCATATTCAAATACAATTACATCAAAATTTTTTACTTTATTAAATATAAAATTCCTTTTTAAAAGCAGTATCTGATCGCCTTCAAAAAAAGTAGGCTCCATAGATTTATTTGTAACTATATAAGTATCAAAAAAAAATATTCTAATAAATGCTGCCAAAAAAACAGCTGTAAATGAAGCAAGTATTAATTCTAAAATCTGTTTCTTATTTATCATCTTTTTATAATCTTCAATCAATTCTTATAATCAAAAAACTTTAATAAAAAATAATTTCAATATATTATAATATTTAATAATTGTTTATATAATAGAATAAAGCCTCTTTAGCTGATTCAAATGCTATATTTTTCATATCAATATCTTCTCTCTTAATAAATACAACATTAACAGCATCATCATCTGCTTTTACATCAGGCACATAATCTAATTTTGAATAAAAAAATAAATCAGATGTAACATACATAATACCTTCGTATATATACTCATTAGATCCGCTTATAAGGAAATGTATATTATCCAGTTTTATATTAGTTTCTTCCAAAACCTCTCGTACAGCGGTTTCTTCAACTTTTTCATAAGGTTCACAGAATCCCCCAGGCATATCTATATATCCCTTTTTAGGTTCAATTCCCCTCTCAACAAATACTATCCCTATTGGAGTTTCTATTATAACTCCTACAGCAGATGAAGGATTAACAAAATAAGTTCTTTTACATTTTGAACATTTAAAAATCTTTATATCATTAAAAATAAAAGAATCTTTTGCTCCGCAGTAAGGGCAATATTTAAATTGATATTTAATATGTTCTTTTAATTTTAACGCTTTTTGAAAATTATTATCAATATGTTCTTGCATAATTCTTATTAATATAATATGAAGCTATATTCTTAGTCTTGCATATGAATACATCAGACTGTGCCCATATTCCAAACGGTGCTTTTTCAAAAGATATATTATGTATATTAGAAACATTTACACTTTCATAATTATAATTGTTCGGATCAACATTATAAAAATCATAAATATAATAATAATCCACATTCATATCTTTCATCTTTTCATCTATTAAAGTTTCCATCTCTTCTATAGTATCTGCAACTATATAATAAGTAGATATAAAAGTCCTTTTCTGACATTTACCAAGTCCCTTAACAGTAACATTCCACCATTTAGGAGCTTTAATTATCTTATCATTTTCATTCAAATTAATAGTTGTAAAACCATATATTGATTTAAGATTATTTATAATATCATAATAATCAAATACATACTCATCAGTTTCAGAACAGCCGTAATCTGCCGCTATTGAAGATAATGAATAATGCAGATGTTCATAATCGCTCATAAATGAAACATCATCATTAAGGAGCTTATACGAATCAAGTATACGGTTAATTTTTCTCATATTTTTATATGTAGTGTTAATTTCTATTTCTTTATCCAAATTTATAAAAATTTCAAATTCGGTAAGCTCATCTATTACACCAAAACCTACAAAACCGCATTCAACCCAAAGCTCATTATACTTTTTAAATACTTTTCTTATCTCATTTAATGAAACATCAGGATCGCTCATAAGAACATCAAAACTTCTGTTTATATCCTCACTAATACGTTCTATAACAATAGTTCCGTATGAAGGAAAAAGTTTTAGAAGTTTTAAGTAAAGCGTATAGATTTTTTCTGCAGATACTGATATTCTATATGTATAAATATCTCCATTATTAGTATTTTTTAATTCTATCTTTGTCCCTTCCATGGGGTAAGCATATTCACTTGGAACTATGCCAAGAGGTATATGAAATTTATCAATAATAATCCTCTTTGATTTTATATTGTTTAAGATCCTTCTTCTTCTCTCACTCTTTTCAAAATAATTAATCACAATATTTCCCCAAAAAAGATGTTCTCATTATAATAATAAAAAAAATAATTTTGTCAAGCAATAAATATGTAAAATAAATTGAATTGTAATTACATTTTTTTTATTTTTTTAAACCATAATTACTTGACTTTTTTTAAAATATTTTTATATTTGTCTATATTTATTTATGGGTATAACATGTATTTTTTGATATCTATATCCGATTAATATATAGATAATATTTTGAGTTTATGTGCTGTGGATAATTTATTTATAGGAAAATTAAATAATCTATTGTCTAGGGTATCTCTTATTGATATTTTGAGAGATAAATATAAAGTAGTTTCAAGAGGCGGAAACAAATATACAGTTCAATGTCCTTTCCATAAAGACGGACAGGAAACTAATCCTTCTATGTCTGTTGATGATGATAAAGGTGTGTATAAATGCTTCACCTGCGGAGCTAAGGGCAATGTTATAACATACCTAAAAGAAAAAGAAAATATGTCTTTTAAAGAGGCTATAGAGTATCTGGGAAAGAGATTCTCTGTAGATGTTACCGATTTCTTCTCGGCTAAATCCTCAAAAAAGGAGAAAATATATTTAGAAAGCAGAAGAATTAACAGAATAGCCTGCAATTTCTTTGGTAAAACCCTATTTTTGAAAGATAAAAACGGCAATTATTTCTATAAAGAAGCTGAAAAATATCTTAAAAAAAGAAAAATACCATTCAGCATTATAAAAGAGTTTAAAATAGGATATGCTCCGCCAAGCTGGAATGCCCTTATTGATGCATTAGCTGAAAATAAAATTACTATTAACAATATGCATATATTAGGTCTTGCAAGTGTAAGTAAGAATAACCCTAATCACTATTATGATACATTTGTTAATAGAATAATGTTTCCTATTATTAATGAAAGAGAAGAGGTAATAGGTTTTGGAGGAAGAAGTATAGACGGAAAAGAACCAAAATACCTAAACTCAAAGGAAAGTTTAATATTCAAGAAGAAATCCTCTCTGTACGGTATAAATATAGCAAAATCCTATATAATGAAGCAGGACGAAATTATGCTTGTAGAGGGCTATATGGATACTATAGCATGCCACAAAATGGGTATAAAAAATGTTGTAGGAACTCTTGGAACGGCTATAACAGAGGAACATGCCAAAGAAATAAAAAGGTATACTAGTAATGTTGTATTAGCTTTAGACAGTGATGAGGCCGGTATAAAGGCTGCCAAAGCGGCTATACTTATACTATTGAAGTTTGATTTAAAATTGACTATACTTTCTATAAAAGAAACCAAAGATTTAGATGAATTTTTTACAGTTTATGATAAAAAGCGGTTTGATATACTATATAATAATAGATTGCACTGGTATGATTATATTATAGAAACAGAAGTAAAAAAGGAAATTTCTTCTCTTTCTATAGAAGAAAAGCTAATAATTATTAACAGCTTTTATAGGTATTTGGACGTTGTAAAAAGCGAAACAGAGAAGCAGATGATAATTTCGCATGTTGCTTCTAAACTTTCTATAGATAGGGAGGCTTTTAACAAGGATTATTTACGTACACAGAAAACAAATCAGAATGTTTCCAACAATAACAGAAAAATAACAAAAAATAATACCGACAGCAAATTTTACTATGAAAATAGTTTGATATACTTACTTGCTTTGAATCCTTCTTTAATTAAAGAGGCTGAAAGAGAAATTAGTGTAGATCTTATTAAGAAAGATATAACAAGGGAATTTTATATAAGACTCTTAACTCTTAATAAAGAAGCAAGCGTTGAAGATGCTCTTAATATACTTGGAAATGAGCATATAGCCAATCAGATTTTAAGCAAGAAGAAATTATACAGCGAAAACATATATGAAAAATTGGAGGAGCTTATTATTAAAATTAAAAGCGGCGACTTAGACTCTAAAAGAATGGAAATAATAAATAATCATTCATTAAATGATGGTTTTGAGGCTATTTGTGAAAAGGCACGCGAAATACATTTACTTAATAAGCAAAAAGAAAAATTACATCAAGGAAGTGATTTATGATGACAGAAGAAGATTGCGATCTTTTGATTAAAAATAATGAAAAGATTAGAAAATTACTTGAAAAAGGTAATGCCAACAAATATCTTACCTTCAAAGAGATTAATGGTGCCATAGATAATATGGATACTGATGTAATGGATATACTTTTTCAATTATTAAATGCAAGAAAGATTGTAATTGTTGAAGACAAAAGGGAATTTGAAAGCCTTTCCAAAAATCAGAATAAAATTGACGATACTGCTAAGTTTATACATGTAGAAGATAAAGTTGGAAACAATGATGATCCTATAAGACTCTATCTTAAAGAAATAGGAAAGGTTAGCCTTCTTACTCATGATGATGAAGTAGATTATTCCAAAAAAATTGAGTCTGGAGAATCTGAGATTGAAAACATTATACTTAATACTCATCTTGTGGTTGGAGAAGTACTTAACACTATTAAAAATGTTCAAATAGGTAAGGTTTCTATACATGAAATATTAGAGCCTCCTAGAATTTACAATGTTTCTACTCAGGAAAAAAGAAAATTAGAAAGAAAATATAAAAACTTTGAAAAAGAGTATACCGCATTAGCTGAAAAGTATCTTGCTTTGGATAAGAGAATTAAAAAGATTACTACTCAGAAAACTATTAAAGCTCTTACCAAAGAACAGGAAGAAGTTAAAGAAAATATTGTCAAACTTCTAACAAAAGTAAGATTAAACAGAATGGAAATAGACAGAATAGCCGAAAAGCTAAAGTTCTATCTTCACAGAATAAATCAAATAGAAGAATATTTTGAAAAACTTAAAAAAAGATACTATAAAGAAATATCTGACTTTGAAAACTATTATAAAGAAATAGAGTCTGGAAATAAGGATATATATATTCGACTTGTAGATGAGTTTAATATTACTCAGGAAGCTATAGAAGCTGTTATAACTAGTTTTCATAAGGCGCAGGTGCGTATGGCTGATATTTATGATGAAGTACGTATTGATAAAGAAACTTTGGTGGAATGGGTACGTAAAATAGATTCTGCAAGAAGAAAAATAGCTCAGGCTAAAGATCATATAGTTAAAGCAAATTTAAGACTTGTTATTGCTATAGCCAAAAAATACGTTAACAGAGGTCTTCATTTCTTTGATTTGGTTCAGGAAGGAAATATCGGTCTTATAAAGGCTGTAGATAAATTTGAATACAAAAAAGGATATAAATTTTCTACATATGCTACTTGGTGGATACGTCAGGCTATTACGCGTTCTATAAGTGATCAGGCTAGAACTATAAGAGTACCTGTTCACATGATAGAGCAGATTAATAAGGTTCAAAGAGTATTAAGACAGTATATGCAGCAGCATGGAAGAGAGCCTTCTATTCAAGAGATAGCAAAAGCATTAGGCTGGCCTGAAAGCAGGGTAAAAAGCGTAAGAAATGTAGCTAAAGACCCAGTATCTTTAAATGCTCCTATAGGTGATGAAGAGGATACTATATTAGGTGAGCTTATAGAAGACAAAGAATTTGAAAGTCCTCAGAATATTACTACTTTCAAAATCTTAAGAAAACAAATTGACTCCATATTAGATAGTCTTCCAGATAGAGAACAAAAAGTTATAAGAATGCGTTTCGGGCTTGTTGACGGATATTCTCATACTCTTGAAGAGGTAGGATATGTATTTAAGGTTACAAGAGAGCGTATACGTCAGATAGAGGCTAAAGCTATAAGACGTTTAAGGGCTCAGTCAAAGAAAAAAGAGTTAAAAGATTTTCTTGACTCTTAATGTCTAAATTATATAAATTAAAAATTTAATTTTATTTTAAAAAGGAGGCATTTTTATGTCTCCTTTTTTAATATATACTGGAACGATTTCATTTTGTCAACTGATGTACATTATATAGAATTATCAACTTTTTTGCCGCACAAAAAAGTTTTTGCCAAAGGCACGCTTCG
>NZ_CASEGO010000063.1 GCF_949287625.1 uncultured Brachyspira sp.
TTTGTGCCAACAAAAGAACTGGGGTGTGGGGCAAAGCCCCGCAAATATCAAAATTTAAAAAATTTATTTTTGACAAACTGTATTTGTTTAGGTATATACAAATAACATATTACAATATATAATAGTTTTCAATTTTTTAATGAATTATAAGGAATTATTTTATGAATATTAATAGATTAGAAAGAGTTATTAACTCTATGAAAGAAAAAGATATTTATCAGTTTGTTATAACAGACAGAATGTCAATATATTATTTAACTAATATCAATATACATTCTGGCGAGAGATTTTTTGGACTTTATATTAATCAGGATAATGAGGTTCATCTTATTAATAATCAGCTTTTTCCATTAAATAATAATGATATAGATATTTTATATTATTCTGATACTGAAAGTGCCGTAAAGAAATTATCAAAGTTTGTTCATAAAGATAAAAATATAGGAATAGATAAGGTAATGACATCAAATTTTTTGCTTGAGATGATGGAGCTTAATATTGCAGAAAGTTATTTAAATGCGTCAAGCTGTATAGACTATGTGAGAATGCAGAAAGATGAAGACGAAATAAAAAAGATGATTAAAGCCTCTGAAATTAATGATAAAAGTATGAATGATATTATTAATTTTGCTCAAGCAGGTATGAAAGAGATTGATCTTTTAGAAGAGTTAAAACTTATATATAGAAGAAACGGATCTGATGATGCTGCCTTTTCATTTGAGCCTATTATAGCTTTTGGGGCTAATGCTGCAAATCCTCATTATTCTACTGGGGATACGGTTATAGGGGATAATGGCTGTTTGGTTATAGATATGGGCTGCATATATGATGGATATTGTTCTGATATGACAAGGACTATATTTTTCGGAGAGCCTAATGAAGAGGCAAAAAATATATATAATATAGTAAAAACTGCAAATGAAAGAGCAATTAATAAAGTAAGCGAAAAAGCCAAATTTTCAGATATAGATAATGAAGCACGTTCTTATATAACAGAAAAAGGATACGGAGAATATTTTACTCACAGAACTGGTCATTGTATAGGTATGGACGTTCATGAGTATGGTGATGTAAGCTCTGTTCATCATGCTGATCTTAAAGAGGGTATGATATTTTCTATAGAGCCTGGTATTTATTGTAAAGATAAAAATATAGGTGTTAGAATAGAAGATTTAATACTTGTAACTAAAGATGGACATAAAAATTTAAATAGTTTTACTAAAGAAATGATTATAAAATAATTATTATTTATAAAGTAATATATTAATTTGTTCAAACTTTATTATTTTTTATGATTGTCATTTTATTACTATAAAATTAACATAATAAAAAATCATATTTGACTTTAATTAAAATTTACATTATTATTAGTATACGTATAATAATATTTTTTATTTATAAAAGGGTTAATCATTATGGAAAAATACACTGTAGAAGAATCTATAGAATTAATTACACGCGGTATAAGCGAAGTTATAGGACTTGAAGAAATAAAAGAAAAATTAAAAAGCGGAAAACAATTAACTGTAAAAGCAGGTTTTGATCCTACAGCACCAGATATACATTTGGGACATACTGTACTTTTAAGAAAGATGAGACATTTTCAGTTATTAGGTCATAAAGTAGTATTTTTAATAGGAGATTTTACTGGAAGAATAGGGGATCCTTCTGGAAAAACTAAAACCAGACCTAGACTTACCCTAGAAGATGTATTAAAAAATGCTGAAACATATAAACAGCAGGTTTTTAAAATTTTAGATCCTGAAAAAACTGTAGTTGAGTTTAATTCTAAATGGCTTGAAAAAATGAGTTTTGCTGATGTACTAGGATTAACTTCAAGATATACAGTAGCTCAAATGATAGAAAGAGATGATTTTTCTAAGAGATATAAAAACGGGCAGCCTATAAGCATTATGGAGTTTTTGTATCCTTTGGCTCAAGGGTATGATTCTGTTGCTTTAGAATGCGATGTTGAGCTTGGAGGAAATGATCAGAAATTTAATCTGCTTGTGGGAAGAACTTTGATGAAGGAGTATGGATTATCTCCTCAGGCTGTTATAACAGTTCCTTTATTAGAAGGTCTTGACGGTGTAGAGAAGATGAGTAAATCTCTCGGTAATTATATTGGTATATATGATAGTGCTAAAGATATGTACGGAAAGGCTATGAGCATACCAGATAATTTGATTTCTAAATATATGGAACTTCTTACTGATATACCTATAGAAGATATAAAAAATTATACTAAATCTATGGAAAACGGAGAAAATCCTAGAAATATTAAAGGAATATTAGCAAAAGAAATTGTTAAAATATATCATGGTGAAGAAGAAGCGAATAATGCTGAAGAGGAGTTTAAAAGAATATTTAGTTCAAAGGGACTTCCTGATGAAATTGATGAAGTGTCAATTAATAAAGATGATAATATTTTAAATATATTGTCTGTTTGTATGCCTTCAGAAAGTAAATCTAATTTAAAAAGGCTTATTTCTCAGGGAAGCGTTAGTTTGGACAATGAAAAAATTAATGATATAAATACTTTAGTTTCTAAAGAGGGTATTTTAAAAGTTGGAAAACGCAATTTCTTTAAAATTAAATTTTCTTAAATAAAAGCTGTATTTTAGAGGATATAATGCGGATTTTAATTTTGCTTTTATTTACATTAATATTTAATGTATGTTTGTATGCCCAAGATACTAATAATCAAACTGCTGCTAATAATGTAAATAATACTTCTGCAAATAATGTCGGCGAAAGTGCAATAATGCAGATAAATAAATTTGATGCTAAAAAGAATCCTATATCCTTTATAAATTTAGTAAACTTTACACCATATTATGTACTTCAGGAATATGCCGGAGTTAATAATATAGAAATTTATCCTTATGATACAGAATCTACTTTAAGAGCTAGAATTATAGAAAGACAGGTTAATATAAAACAGGAAGTTATAACTGATAAAGACCAGATAAAAGAAGTAGCAAGAAACACTATAAATACAGGAGGTGCTCAAGTAGAACTTATAGGGGCAGATTTTGTAGAACGTTATGAGATAAAAGAGGCAGAAGAAGAGCTTATATCATTATACGGCAATGTAACTATGAGAATGTATAATAATACATTAATTGCCGATAGGGTTGTGTATAGTTTAAAAACTGGTGAGGTATTTGCTGCTGGAAATTTAAAGGTAGAGTCTGGAGAAACTACTCTTCATGGTGAGTGGTTTATGCTTAACAGGGAAAATAAAAAAGGTGTTCTGTTTGGCGGCGGTACTAAGTTTATGAGTTTTACTGTTGAAGGGCGTGTAATAAAATTTAATGATCAAGATTTTTTTGCTGAAAACAGCAGTGTAAGTTTTTCGCGTCTTACTCCAGTAGCCCATGACTTTTTGACAAGCAGGGTTTATCTTTGGGATAATAAAAAAATGATGGTTTTTAACAGCATTTACAGAGTAGGCCGTCAGCCTGTATTTTATTTTCCGCTGTTTTTGCAAAACTATATGGGTACTGGTATAATATCTTCTTTTGGGGAATCTTTGAGAGAAGGTGTTTATATTCAAAATTATAAGGTATTTAATTTATACGGGGTACAGCATAAAATAAGATTCGATGCATATCAAAAATTGGGTTTTCTTATAGGCGATGAGATAAGATATACCAGTCAGTATCAGGATTTGTCATTAGATGCTATGTTTGCTCTAGGAAGACAATATTATTTACTTGATTCTTATATTACTTCCAGTATAGGTTATGGTACAAGATATGTTAACTATTTTGCTTCAGGCGAAGGAGGTAAGTTTGTACCTAGATATAAATTTCAATATGATCATACTATTCAGTTATACAGCAGTCAAAATATTAATAGTTATATTACGGGAAAACTTAATTTAAATAGCGATTTGTATTTTAAATCTGATTTTTATAATCAAAGAGGACAGTTTGATATACTTACATTCTTTACATCTGTTACTGGAAATTTGCAGGATATAGGAGACAGTTATCCGGAATATTATACAGAAAACTCAGTGTATGTTAATAATAATATTTATGGGGTTAATTTAAAAGTTGGTGCTGAATGGGATTTGCAGGCTGTAAGAAATATTTCAGTAGATGTTAATACAAATTTTGACTACTATATGCCTAAACCTTATAAACTTATTTTGCCTTCAGTTGAGGCTAGTTATAGTTCTGTCTTTGGAGATGAAACTTCATATTATTTTCCTGGTCTTAATCTTGATTATAGCTTGAGGGCTAATTATAATCATACTATTGACTATAAAACTTCTGAAGGTATTGCTTTTTATAATAATCCTATGTTGGACGAACAGCTTAATGATAAACTTGCTGAAAGAAATAATTTAAATTTATACGGTTCTTTATCAAGAAATTTTACTAATGATTTTATTAGATTTGTTCCTAGTGTTAATATGGAGTATTCATATCAAAATAGTATTGATGCTACGGCTGAAGATTTGATTTATGATAAAGATAATACTTATTTGGGATTAGGAACTGGAATGAATTTTTCTATGTTTTTACCGTATAGTATTTTACCATATAATTTTACGTATTATTTTGAGCCCACAGTAAGATGGGATACCACTTATACATTAAATTATAGATTTAAAGAAAAATATATAGACACCGATGCTATAGGTTCTCAGGTAGGGGAGTTTAATAATCATAACTTTACTACAAAGTTTACACTAGGAGGTACTGGATATAGTTTATTCTTTATACCAGATTTGAATCTTAATTTGGAATCTTCTATAAGAACTGGGTATGATTTTATACCTGCATACAACTCTGAAACTAGAACTTATCAGGTAGAGTTTTCTACAAATAAAATGCTTACTACTGAGGTTGGAGCTTCTGCAAGACTTTTATATAATCAGTCTTACATATCATATGATATATCAAGAAATTTACTAGGTACTAATTTAACAGTTAATCGTATTAATTCTTATTTCCATTTCCCAATACCTCTTGGAAAAATAACGGACTGGATATTGATAAAGAATAATAAAAAACCTTTTTTTGATGGTATAATTAATGATTTTAATTTATATTTTGGTTTTTCTTTTACTCATGATTTTATTAATTACAGATACAATACAGCTGCATTTACTTTTGGTATAGAGCTTCAAGTTTTGGATCAGTGGAGATTTAGAATAGCTACTACTAGTGCCAATGAAAAGGCATATCGGTATATAAAATCATATGCAGAAAAAGAAAATGAAACTTGGGTTAATCCTTTTTGGGATATTGTTAACTCATTTAATTTTTCAGATTCTCAGAAACGTACGGATAGCTTATTTAAATTAAAGTCAATAGAAGCGAGTATTTGGCATGAATTAGATGGCTGGCAGATTCTTGCTACATTTGCGGTAAGACCTTCAACACTTCCTTCTGACATTACATCAGGTTCTGTAAAAGGGGTTTATTGGGATAAAGAGTTTTGGATTGAATTTACTCTTACTGACTTTCCTAATGTGGGACTTCCTAGAAAAGAATATAATCTTAATAGTACGATCACTGATTTGCAGGATAGTGCAGCTACTCAATAGTATCTTTTTATTACTTATATTATTTAGAATTGTTTTATAATGAAGTATATATCTGAGAGTGATTATTATGAAAAATATTTTAATTGTTTTATTTGTTTTTAGTGTATTTGTTTACGGACAAGATACTGATAATATTGATAACATTATTGAAGATGATGAAGTTTTAGAAAATGATTATTATTATGATGCTTTAGATGATAATAAAGCTGCAAATAGTATAGAATATGCTGATGTGTATGAGGCAATTGATAATAATAATTTGGAATATATAAAAACTATTATAAGCAATAATGCTGATATTAATACAAAACTTCCTGATAATTATGAGGATAATTTGGGAGGAGCTACTCCTTTACTGTATTCTATATATAAAAATAATAGGGATATAACAGAATTCTTAATAGAGAATGGTGCCGATTTGTGCGTAAAAGATTTTAAAACTTGGAACAGTATAATGTATGCAGCAGCTTTTGCAGATTTGTATACATTGTCATTATTAGCAGAAAAAGACAGTAGTTTGCTTGATACAAAAACAGAGTTTAATGTAACGCCTCTTCATGCAGCAAGCGATTATAATAATCTTGAAGCTATAATGTATTTATGCACCAATTCAAATATAGATATTAATGCAAGAGATATTGACGGCTGGACTCCTCTTTATTATGCTGCTCATTCTAAAAGTATAGAGGCTTATAATTTGCTTATAATACTTGGGGCTGACAGCAGTATTGCTGATAATAATAATGTGCTTCCAGAAACTGTTTTAACTAGAACTATAGAAGAAGAAAATAATGAACTTAGAGATATTGATATTGAGTTATTTAAAGCCATAGAAATTGATGATTATAAAACTATTAGAGCTCTTATAAATAGAGGTGCTAATATTAATGCTAAAGACGGATACGGTTTAAGTGCTTTGCATTTGGCTATAAAAAATAACAGCATAGATTCTATCAATACTCTCATTGCCAACAGAAATATTGATTTGGAAGCTAAACTTCCAGAAGGTTATTTTACTCATTTGGGTGATGATTCAAATGAGGCAGTGTATATAGGTAAAGCAACTCCTCTTATTTATGCCATATTTAAAAGCAATGGCAGCAGTAAAATAGTAAATGCTCTTATAAGAAAGGGAGCTGATGTTAATGCTGTTGATGAAGAGGGTTGGAGTACTTTTTTGTATGCAGCTGCTTTTGGGAACAGCTCAATATTAAGAAGCATATTATCCAAAAATAAAAATCTTGTTAATAGCAAAACAAAAAATAATGTTACACCTCTTCATATGGCTGTAGTTTATGATAATTTAGAGAATATTAGATATTTGGTAAGCAATCTGAAAGTGGACATTAATGCCAAAGATGATGACGGCTGGACTGCTCTTTATTATGCTGCTGCCAACAATAAAAGGGATGCATATAATCTGATTTTAAGATTGGGGGCTGATAAAAATATAGCAAATAATGAGGGATTAAAGCCTGCTGATGTTTTGAAATAAAAGATAATTGTTTATTGTTATTAATAAGCTATTGATATATAATTATGTTTACTTGATTTATTGCTAAATATTAGTATTGGAGGAACTTAATTTTATTATGAAAAAAGTATTGTATTCAGCTTTACTATTGATTTGTTTTAATATAAATATATTTGCTCTTACTTCAAAAGAAGAAGAGTTTTTTAATGCTGTGAAAGAAAATAAATATGAAGCTCAATTAAAAAATATTTTGAGATATAAAATTAATTTCAATGCTGCAAATGAAAGAGGATTAACTCCGCTTTTGTATGCTATTGAATGCGGTAATGAAAGAGCTGTAAGGGTATTGCTTGAGTACAGCGAAGTTAATATCGAATATAAACTTCCAGATGATTTTGCAGATTATCCATACATAAATAAATACGAAGGAGACAGCTTTAATATAGGAGGTGCTACTCCTTTAATGTTTGCTATATTTAAAGGAAATACTAGAATAGTTAAACAGCTAATAGATAAAAATGCTGATGTCAGAGCTAGAGATAATGAAGGAACTTCTGTATTTTTGTATGCATGCGGCTTTGGAAATGGTAATATTATAAGAATGCTTCTTGTAAAAGATAGAACTTTAGTAAATGATAAAAACTCTAATGGTAATATTAACGGGCTTCATTATGCGGCATCTCTTAATAATTTAGAAACTATTAATTTTTTAATTAAAAATGTTGATATGAATATAAATGACAGAGATATAAACGGATGTACTGCTTTATATTACGCTGCTTATCATGGAAAAAGAGAGGCGTATAATCTACTTATCAAACTTGGTGCTAATAAAGATATAGGAGATAATTATGGAGTAAAGCCTGAATATATTTTATCTGGAGGAAGTTCGGCTGTTGATTTAGGCGATAATTCTAATAATAGTGAAGAAAATTATAATTCCCTTACAAATACTTATGAAGAAAATATGTTTATTGCAAGAACTATTGAAACATCAGATACTAATGCTTTAAGAAATATAATGATGTATTCTAATTTTAATATGAACTCTGTAATTACAGCATATGAAACTCCTCTTACTTATGCCATACATCTAGGCAAAGATGATATTGTTAATGAGCTTTTTAGATATAGAATGAATAATACTAATATTATTAATATAGAAACAACTTTTATACCATCAGAAGAAGTATATTTTGATGAAAGCACTAATGGAATAGAAGCTGTAGGCAATGTATATTTAGGTGATGCTAGCCCTTTGCAGTATGCTATATTCAAAGGTAATACTAATATAATAAACACTCTTTTAAAACTTGGTGCTGACATAAACAGAAAAGACAGTTTAGGAAATAACGCTTTAATGTATGCAGCAAGTTATGGAAGTGCAGAAGTTATTGATACGCTTCTAAATTACAGCAGCAATTCTTACAGAGTTGTTGATTTATATGGGGATACTCCTTTGCATAATGCAGCAGCATTGGGAAATACTAATACTTTGACGGCCCTTATGAATAGAACGCCTATTAATATAAATGCTCAAAATATTGACGGTAATACTCCTTTGCATTTTGCGGTAAAAAATCATAACAGCAATACATACAGATTTTTACTCTTAAAAGGTGCTGATTATACTATAAAAAATTATGATGGAAAAACTGCTTCTGATTTATTATATGCAGATGGTATTGAGAGTATAGAGAGCATTATAAGTAATGATGCTAATTCATTTACTAACATCTATACAAATGATAAATTGAATGAGATAAATACTAATAATACAAACTTAAATGATACAAATTTAATTAATACAAATAATTATTATAATGATACTAATTCTATTAATCAAAGTAATAATATGAGTACAAACAGCAATTATGATGCAGAAAGTTTATCTTATGGTGAGTATACTAACAGTATTAATAATGAAAACACATTTAATAATGTTATGGCAGTTAATGCTAGTACTTTTGCTGATGACTTAATATACGAATACAGTGATGAAGGAATTACTGAAGATAATTCTGATGATTATGTAGAAAATGATACAGATGATGATTATTCAGAGTATTATGATGCAAGCAAGTCTTTATTTGAAGCCATATACAATAACAATGTTTCTGACGTATTAAAAGCTGTTTCAAATGGTATTAACATAAACTCAAGAAATGAAGAAGGTTTTACCCCATTGCTTTATGCCATTAATTATGACAGACTTGAAGTTATGAAGGCACTTTTAAGCTATAGTAATGTTATAGATATAGAAATGCCTCTTAATAATTATACTAATATATATTCTGTTAAGGGAAAAAATTTCAGCGGAGAAGTATTATTTAACGGTACAACTCCTTTAGAGTATGCCGTATATAAAGGTAATACTAATGCTGTAAATCTGCTTATAGAAAGCGGAGCAGATACAAGAAAAAAAGATTATAACGGATACTGCAGTTTATTTTATGCTTCGGCTTTTTCTGATGCTAATATGATACACTTTTTACTCACAAAAGATCCTTCTCTTACAAGGGAAAAATCTTTAAGCGGAAGAACAGTTATGCATTTTGCTGCTTTGTATGGAAATGATGAAGCCATATCATATTATCTATCGAATACATTTTTGAGTATTAATGCTAAAGACAATGAAGGAAATACTCCTTTACATTGTGCCTGTGAAAAGGGATACTCTTCTACTATTAACTTACTTGTTCAAAGAGGGGCTAAAACTGATATGAAAAATAATGAAGGACTGGCTCCATCTGATATCATTAGTTGAAATAATTTGTTAATATTTTTTGTCTTGATAAAAATTATTTGATTATTTTTTATTTATAATGTATAGTAAAAAATAGTATAATATTAAATATTTATGAGTTTTTCATGAAAAAAATATTTTGTTTAATTATAATTTTAATCGTATCTATTGTCTCATGCAATAAAAATAATTCTACAAATCCTACAGCAACAAGTGACGGATTAACATATCCTGATTCAAACCTTCCGAAAAAGGATTTCAAGGTTCTTGTATTGAATAGTTCAGGAGGTTTTATAGATAATAAATATAATTTTTATAAAATAGCAGAATATGATAAATTAATTATATATGTAAAAGAAGGTTCAGGATATAAAAAAGAAAATGTGGATTATATAGCAAATGAATTTAATAAGAATTATAGCGAAGAAGTAAGAATATATGGAGAACATACAGATGTTGATAATAATGGTAAAATTATCATTTTATTATTAGAACTTAATGAAGATTATTCAGGTTCTGTAATTACAGGTTATTTTTATCGTAATGATTTATTAGATGGACTAAATAATAATGGCGAGATATTATATATGGATTTATTACTAGTTAATGAAAATCCTCAAAATATGGTTGGTACAATACAGCATGAATTTCAGCATTTAATTAATTTTAATGTTAACTATATACAAAATAATAAAGAGATATCAACATGGCTTAATGAAGCACTTTCAGAATCAACTTCTTTGCTATTCAGTGAGTCTGCAGTTAATTCCAGAATAAATGAATTTAATAAAGTAACATATGGTTATTACTGCTTTTATACTTGGACACTTCCGTCTGCAAATGTTTTTCCTAATAATCCTAATAGTCAGAATTTATTTGCTAATTATCCTTCTGTATCAGTATTTATGAATTGTCTTTATAAAAAAAATAATAATCCTTCTGTATTTCAAAATATAGCAAAATATTCATCACTTGATGATTATCAGAGAGTTTTTAATAATGTGAGCTTTACATCTGCAGCTTCTTGGGACGATTTATTATTAAAGTGGGTTGAGGGATTAAAAAATAATGATGTAGAAGGTGTAGAGTTTTTAGTTCAGGAAGCAAATTCTAAAGTGTCATTATACCCTGGAGCTGTAGTGGCCTATGGCGGCAGTTTATCATCATCAGGTAATTTAGTAACTAAAGATTTAAGCGGAGGAGTACAGATAGCTTTAAATAAAGATACATATGTTGGAGATGCTCCTACTCCTATAGAAATTACAACTCCTAATACAGCAGTATCTGCACAGGGATTAAAGACATATAAAGCTGATAAGCCTTATATACCTAAATATATACAGGTATTGTTTGATAAAGATGGTAATATAAAAAAATATTAATTTATACAATGGAGAATTAATGAGAACAATTTATAAAAATATGATAAAATATTCTTATATTGGCATATGTATTTTTTTCTTTTTAATTTTTGCTAAAAAGGAAGATATTACAGGTACTATTAGAATGGTTGGAACTTCAATATTTCCAGAGATAGTTATAACTACAGAAGAGAGAGATTATTATTTTGATAAAAAATTTTTCGATGAATATGCTAAGTATGTCGGACAAAATATTACTGTAACAGCTAAAGTAAAGAAAGATACTATATGGCTTGCTGACAGAAGCAAATCATTTGACAGATATACTATTAAGTGGGTTGAAAAGAAAGAATAGTATTTTATTAATATATTTTTGATATTTAAATAATAATTCTTATTATATTTTTCTCACATTTTTTGTAAATAAATGTATTATATGTATTATATACATTGTTTTTTTGATATTCACATATAATCAATAATATGTATATTTAAAATTAATTATATTGTGAAATTGAAATATTAAAAAAATTGTTATATACTATATAGTACTATATAAAGAATATTTAATATTTAATTTTTTATAAAGGAGTTATTTTATGAAACCAGAAAAAAGTAATCTTTTTACGCCTTTAAAAATAGGTAGTCTTGAAATAAAAAACCGTATAATAATGCCTCCTATGGATATGTATTGCTCAAATGACGGAGAAGTTACCGATTTCCATGTTCTTCATTATGTTACCAGAGCTGTAGGAGGAGTAGGATTGGTTATAGTTGAAGCCAGCGGAGTGAACGGTCCTGCCAGTTCCATAACTGACGGAGACTTAGCTATATGGGATGACAAGTTTATAAGCGGATTAAAAAGAATTTCTGAGGCTGTGCATTCTCAAGGAGCTAAAGTTGGAATACAGCTTGTGCATGCTGGAAGAAAATGCGAATCTGCTAAAACTGATAAAATTTATGCTCCAAGTCCTATACCTTTTAATGATAAGTACAGAACTCCGGTAGAGATGACCAAAGAGAATATATCTGATACAGTTGAAGCTTTTGGAAAAGCATTTGAAAGAGTTAAAAAAGCAGGTTTTGATATGGTGGAAGTACATGCTGCTCATGGTTATTTAATATCTACTTTCTTATCTCCGTTATCAAATCAAAGAAAAGATGAATACGGAGAAAACAGAGTTAAGATTTTGGAAGAAGTGCTAAGAAAAGGAAGAGAGGTATTGGGTAAAGATTTCCCTATTCAAATCAGAATATCTTCTTATGATTGGAAAGAAGGCGGTAATACTCCTAAAGATTTTGCTGAAATGCTTAAGCCTTTGGAAGAAGAAGGATTATTCGATTCAATTAATGTAAGTACAGGAGCGGTAGTTGCAGATGCTAAAATAATACCTTATGAAGGATATCAAATACCATTCTGCCGTGAATTAAAACAATATATGAAAGTGCCTTGTATAGGAGGAGGGCTTTTGACTGATGCTAAAATGGCTAATATGATAGTAAGAAACGGAGCAGCTGATGCGGTTTATATAGGAAGAGAGATTTTAAGAAATCCGTATTGGGCATTACAGGCTGCAAGAACTTTAGGTATTGATGTTCCATTCCCTAAACAATATGAACAGGCTAAAAGATAATTAAAAAATAATATATAATAATTATATTTCAGGCTTAGTTATGCTTATTTATATATGCATAATTTAAGCCTTTTTTATTTTATTTACTTGCAAACACTATTTACTTCTTGATATATTTTTATTTATTAATAAAATTATATTATTATATATAACTTTATTAATAATAGGTAATATAAACATAAATTATGAAGTGCTTATTAATTGTAACGGCTTTATTTATTGGTATATGCTTTAATATTTTTTCATTTACTCAAAATGAAAATGATTTACTCATAGCTGCTGAAACTTCGGATACTGTTTCAGTTAGAAATATACTTAACAGAAAAGATGTTGATGTTAATGTGAGAGACAAATACGGTGTTACTCCTTTAATGCATGCGGTATTTAATAAAAATATCTATATATTAGAATTATTATTAAAAAATAATGCTGATACAGATATGCGAAATGACAGCGGTAAAACTGCTTTAATATATGCCTGTCAGTTAGAAGATTTTGATATTATACAAATGCTTATATGGTATAAGGCTGATATTAATATAACTGATAATTATAAATCTACAGCTTTAATGTATGCAGCAAACAGCAGTACTAATATCATAACATTATTAGCAGAGGCTGGTGCGGACATTAATGCTCAGAATTTAGACGGCAAAACTGCTTTGATGTATAATATTTTAAATAGTGCTGATATTAATATGATTAATATTTTTATTAGTTTAGGGGCAGATATTAACATTCAGGATATTCATGGTTATAGTGCTTTGATGTATGCGGCTATACTTGATTATAGAAATTTAGTTGAAATATTAATAGAAAATGGGGCTGATGTAAATAAAAGAAATAATTATAATAAAACTGCTTTAACTATGGCAGAAGAAAATAAGAATTATAAAATGGCAGAGATTTTAATTAAATACGGTGCTGTAAGATAGAAATTATTTTATTCTAAATTTTTATAAATTAATTTAAATTAAAAAACTTAAATTTCGTATTGAAAAAAATTTTTTAAGTTTTATTATATATGCAGAAAAATATATGGGATATATAGTATGTCTAAAAATAAATCAGTACTTCTTGCAGCAGCGGCTTATATAATTTGGGGACTTCTTCCAGTATATTGGAAGGCAGTTCAGAATTTTGATTCAGCATTTGTTTTGGGTATTCGTGTTATAACTACTTTTATATTTACTTTGATAATAATTATTTATAAGAGAGCAAATCTTTACAGAGGTATAAAGCCATTAATATCAATAATAATAGCAGGTATTTTTTTAGGGCTTAATTGGTATTTATATATTTATACTGTGAACTCTGGTCATGTTCTTGAAGCTGGACTTGCATATTATATAGCACCGATTTTAAGTATACTTACTGGGATAATATTTTTTAAAGAGAAAAAAACAGCATTAGAATATGCAGCTATAATTTTGATGTTTATAGGTATGATTTATCAAACTATAACATTAGGAAAACCTCCTATAATGGCGTTCTTTATAGGGCTTACTTTTTCTATATACGGCATATTCAAAAAAATGACAGTATATTCAGGCTGGGAGAGTTTGTTTTTAGAAACGGCTGCTATACTTATTCCTTCAATAATTTTAAGCAGAATGTATTTCCCTTCTTCGCCTCAGTCTGTTTCTTCTTGGGTAACTTTAATGTTTGCAGGAATTGCTACTGGTATACCTCTTTATTTGTATGCTAAAGCAGCTAAAGGTCTTGATGTTTCTACTCTTGGATTTTTACAGTTTTTGCTCCCTCTAATTGCTACTTTGCTTGCTATTTTTGTATATAAGGAAGAAGTTAATGTAAATAGGGCAGTTACACTCATTATTATAATAATTGCTGCTGTTCTTTATACAATATCAATATTTAAGAATTCTAGTAAAAAAGATAAAGTATAAAAAATATTTTTATGTTTTTTATATATGTAAATTATTTTCTTATGCTTTTTTGAAAATATCTTGATAAGTCTACAGGGCTGTCTTCAAGCCAAGATGACATGATGCATTCATATTTTCCTTTGCTTTTGCTTAATTTATATATTTGGTATTCCACTCTGTCATTTCTTCCGCTTATTTTTTCTCTTGATTCAACAAGCATTTCATATATTCCGTCTCCGTCAATATCCTCGAATATATTGTCCATTTGAGTGATTACAGAACTTTTCATAGAATTAATTTCTCTATAAAATTCTATATCAGCTATAAACTTTATACTTGCTCCGTCTATTCTAAACATATACATGTATATATCTCTGTCCTGTCCATTGTCATTGATGATATAATATTTTATAATTCCTATTTCATCTTTTCTGTCATAAAAGTTTTCTAAATCTACAGCAGAATTTTTTCCAAATCTGTCTGTGCTGTATGAAAACTCTTCTTTTTCGTTATTATATATGCAAATTTTATTTCCCTGACCAGATGATACTAAAGCTATAAATTCATTTCCTTTTATAGGCAGAACATCAGCAATAACGATAGAGTTTACATTGTATCCTTTTTTTTCTAAATCAGTTTTTAATTTTTCAGCCTGAGTATAATCGGCATTATTTATATCTTCGCTTTTATAGTATATGATTTCCCCGTTACCTGAAAGATTAAATAAACTTTGCACATCAATGGCATATAGATTAAAAGTTAATGCAGTTATGATTATTAATATTTTTTTCATAATTTGTTATCCGTAATTTAAAATTTTATATCAGTAAATTCTATTTCGGAGTTTACCTTTCCGTCAGAACTTTTATATTTAATAATTTTAGGAAGAGTATAATTTTCTATATCTTCGTAACTGATGCTTACATCATATATTTTAGATTTTTTATTATAATACTCTGCTTTTTCTATTAATAAAATTTCTTTATCAACAGTATATACCACACTATAATTCTGGTTTTCTCCTTTTGCTCTTAAAGTTATTTCATATTTATTTTTACTTTCTTCTAAAGATTCAAAAGTGAATTTTTTTGATAATGAATCGTAACTCGATGAACTTCCAACTAAAGTATAAAATCCTATAGTTTCTAAAGCACCTTCAAATACGGAAAACATATTTCTGTAAAAACTATCAACATTTTCTAGTACTATAGAAGGTGTACTTCCTTGTGTAAAAGAAAATTTTAATTTTATATCATCTTTGGTTTTTGTATAACTTTTTGCAGGAATAGTATCAATTTGTCTTTGTACTATTTTTCCGCTTATATATGCTTCAAAATGTTTGGGATATATAGACGAATATTTATCTTTCATTTGTGTATATAAATCCTGAAAGTTCATATCAGTGCTTTCTTGAGAGTATAAAGAAGCTGTATATAGTATAATAATTATTAATGCTGTTTTGATATATGTCATATTAACAATTCTCGTAAAAAAATTAATTTTAAATATTATTTTTTTTAATTATTAAAAAAGCTGTATTAAAAAATTATGTAATTATTAATGTACTTAAATATTTATGAAATTTTTTAACAAATTAGTGCACGGGTTCCATACATATTGCATTTAAGTATTCCTTAATTTCTTAAAGTATAGCATAGGAGTATCATAATTTAAAGTAGAATGTATTCTTTTAT
>NZ_CASEGO010000064.1 GCF_949287625.1 uncultured Brachyspira sp.
ATAGCTATTCCTTTTTGTTTGTTGTGATAATTTAAATTATAAGGAATACCTCCTTTTTTTAAACTAAAACTGTGCAATATCTATGGCTCTTAAACAATTAATTTGAAAACATACTATTTACTATTTTTTTATAATAGGTTATACTATATAAATTTATAAAAAATAATAATCTATAAGCAGTTAATTGGAGATGTAAAATTATGATGGATATTGTAAAAAAGAATAGCTTAGTACTCAAATTTTTAATACCATATATGGCAGCACTATTTATAATATGCGTACTTATTTATATAGCATACCGTCCTCAATATAAAGTAAGGTTTTTAACATCGAACAAATATAATATATCAAATATATCTGATGAATTCGAAAATAATATATCTTCTTTATATGGAAGAATCAATATATTCTGCTCATATGTTGAAAAAGAAACAGACACTAATAAGTTGTTAGAAGTATTTGCCAATGTATTAAAAAATGAAAGTGATTTAATGAATATATTTTATGCAGGCACAATACCGTATAAAAATGGAGGTACTGTATTAAATACTGTAGGACAACTTCCAAATGATTATGACCAAACAACTAAAGAATGGTATCAAAAAGCATTAGCTTCAAGAGAAATAGTAATATCAGATCCTTATATTGATGCTGTAACACAAAATCTAGTAATAACATTTTCAAAGGCTATATACAGAGACGGAAACTTATACGGAATAGTTGGTATTGATGTTCAATTATCAAAAGTAGTAAATGAAACATTAAATTTGGCAAAAAATTATAATTATGATTTAAGCATTATAGATGATCAAGGCTTATATATAGTTAATTCAAATAATAGTAATGTATTAAAAGAAAATGCTTTTAATAATAATATAATATCTCCGCATAAAAATGACATATTAAGCAATACTCATTATGAATGGATAGGTAAAAATTTTTCTTATTTATCTTCAAAAATAAAAAACACTCAATGGTATTTAATTGTAAAGGTTGGAAATGAAGAATTAAAATCATCTCTTTTAAAACTTCTTATTCTTATTATATCTGTATTTATAATATTATCTGCTATAGAAGCTGTACTAGTACTTTTAATAGCCATACCTATATCAAGAACATTAGATAATACGATATCAATAATAAGTTCAATGGCTAAAGGTAATTTTAATACATTATTTGATGAAAAAGAATTAAAGAAAAGAGATCAGACAGGAGATGTTATAAGAGCACTAAATGAAATGCAAAATAAACTAGGCGATATAATCTATAATATGAAAAATGAAATTAACGGTATAAACAATTCAGTAAACATAATTACAAACGGCAATATTAATTTATCTGACAGAGCCACATCTCAGGCAAGCTCATTAGAAGAATTAACAAGATCTATAGAGTTTGTATTTTCATCATTAAAAGAGACAGCCGAAAATGCAGGAAATGCAAAAAGTATGAGTGAAAAAGTATCCAATGCCACAAAAAACGGTGTAAATGCTATTAATGCCACATCAGAAAATATGGCTGAGATATCTGAAGCAAGTAAAAAAATATCAGACATTACTAAAATAATAGAATCGATTGCTTTGCAAACAAACATACTAGCCTTAAATGCATCGGTAGAAGCAGCACGTGCTGGAGATCAGGGTAAAGGTTTTGCTGTTGTTGCAAGCGAAGTAAGAAACTTAGCTCAAAATGTAGGAAATGCTGCCAAAGATATAACAAGCATAGCTAATGAAACTGTGGATAAAATACAAAATGGAAGTGCTTCTGTACAGGCTTCATCTTATATATTAAATCAGATAGAATCATCTGTTAATGATGTGCTTACTTTACTAACAGAAATATCAAGTGCCATCATAGAAGAGGAAAACAGTGTATCTGAAATAAATACTGCCGTTGTAGAAATTAATAAAATAACTCAGGACACTTCCAAAATAGCTAATGACGGAGCAAGTGCAAGTAAAGATGTACTTGATAAATCAAATAATATAGTTGAACAGGTTTCTTATTTCCGTTTTAATTAAAAAATAAATCGGCATAATAATGAGTAAAAACAATATTATGCCGATTATAATTTACTATGCATTAATATATTTAAACTTTATCCATTTTCCGCTTAAATATCTATAAGTAAATATTAAAGCCTTCACTATCCAATCAGCGAACATAGCTATCCAAGTACCAATCATACCCATATGAAAATAAAGTGCAAACACATAAGCAAGCACTATCCTGCATACTATCATCGATATAGAAGCTACCGCCATAGGAAATTTGGCGTCCCCAGAAGCTCTAAATACTACAGGTAATGAATAACCTAAAGGCCATATAATCATCATAACAGCATGATACCATGACAGTTTATAAGTATATGATGTTGCCTCAGCAGATAAATGGTATATATGAAGTATAAAAGGCAAAAGAGATAATATTATAATACTTGTTATAGTCTGAGATATATAAATAATTGCTATAATTTTTTTAGTATAATATTTAGTTTGATTATAATCATTAGCACCAACACATTGCGATATAACAGTAGTAAGTCCCAAACCTATAGCCATTCCGGGCAGTACTTCAAAAGATGCTATCAATGTAGATACCGAATTAGCTGCTATTGAAGCTGTACCAAATGTAGATACCAAACTTAATATCAATAATCTCCCAAAATAAAACATACCATTTTCTATACCATAAGGAACACCTACCGATAATATTCTTTTTATGGCAGAAAAAGTCATTTTATATTTAATTTTATTTTTTATATATATTATATTTTTTTTATTCAATCCCAAAATTATAATTATGAAAGCCGCCCCTATTCTGCTAATTAATGTAGAAATTGCCGCACCAGCTATACCCATCTTAAATACATAAATTAAAACAGCATTGCCTATAACATTTAATATATTCATAGATATCATTATTTTCATTGATATTTTAGAATTGCCTATAGTTCTAAACATAGAAGCTCCGCCATTGTATAAAGCCAAAAAAGGTATTGATGAAGCTACTATAAGCATATATGTATTTGCATTGTTTCTTACTTCTTCTGTTATACTTCCAAATAAAATAGTCAGTAAATAATCTTTAAATATATAAATTAATATTGTTATAACTATAGAAAATAATAATAAAAATCTTATAAGCTGATTAATAGAATCATCTGCATGCTCTATATCTTTAGCTCCTATATACTGCCCGCTAGCAACAGCCCCTCCAGTTGCAATGGCAGCAAATATACTTATAAGAAAAGCTATAACAAAATCAACTAAAAATACGGCCGATACTGCATCCTCTCCTACATTGGCAACCATTATGGAATCTATCAGCCCAACTAAATACTCCAAAAATACCTCTATAATAAGCGGTATAAATAATTTGGCAAGATATTTATTTGAAAACATATAACTGCTTTTAAAATCATTTGAATTAGAATAACTTATATCGCTCAATTTTATCTCCTTAAAATAATTATGCATAATTTTTATAATTTTGAAATTGATTATAGCATTGGAGTATACTCTAATGTCAAATGTTTTTTATAATTTTTTATATAAAAAATAAAGGAGCTGTAATTAATACAGCCTCATTAAAAAATATTTACAATATTAGACTTGTTTCAGAACTAAATTAATAGATAATTATACTATTTTAATTTTTAGTATTTTTTATTTTATAAGTGGGGCTTTGCTGCGAAGCACACAGCCGTGCCACACCACACTTCTTTTGGTGACCCAAAGAAGCAAAAGGACTAAATATTTATATACAAAAATCATAAATTATACAACATATAATACATTATTTTGATAATTAATAAATTGTAAAAATTTCATATATAATCTTGTCAAGTAGTTTTAAAACAAGTCTATTATAATTATATCAGTCCAAACTTATATATAGTTCTGTGATTATATTCTCTGTCTGGATAAAGCATTATACTTGGGAAATGATTAAAGTTTAAAGAACATGAAAAATATTGTGCTTCCAAACAAAAAGCTTCATGTTTACCCAATGTCTGATTTCTTACTTTGCAGTTATTAAGAGAATTAGCAGTATAAAAAAGTACAGAAGGCATTGTAGTAAATACTTCCAAACTTATACCTGTTTCTTTGGAAATAACTTTTACTCTTTGTTTATTTATATCATTATCATCAAATACAAAACAATTATCGCATCCGCCTTTTGATTTTATTATATCATCTATTTTTTTTGATTTTGTGAAATCATAAGGAGTATTTTTTGTTTTTAATATTTCGCCTGATGTAATACCATTTTCATCATCACCCAAATAATAATCAGCATCTATAAATATTTCATGATCATTAATTTTTCCGCCGCCATTTAAATTAAAATAAGAATGATTCATTATATTTAAAGGAGTTGTTTTATCTGTAGTGGCAATATAGTCTATTATTATTTCATTTTCATCTGTTATAGTATATTTAACTATCAAATTAAGATTTCCAGGATAACCTTCTTCTCCGTCTTTTGATACATAAGAAAATAACACTTCATTATCTTTTTTTTGTATAGAATTATAAGTTACATAAGAAAGTCCGTTTATACCTCCATGAGTATGATCTGGCGATTTATTAGCTGTTATATTGTATTCTTTATCATCTATTTTAAATTTAGCTCCAATGGTACGTCCTGCCACTCTTCCTACAGTAGCACCCATGTGTCCGTTCTTTGCCTTATCTGTATAAAACTCAATATCATCAGAACCAAATGCTGTTTCTATTTCTTTTCCATTTTTATCTTTAAAAAATATTCCTGTTATAGTTGCCCCTACCTCTGCCAATTTTATTTTTAAGCCCTTATCATTTTCTAATGTGTATAGATATGAGTTCTTACCAAAATCTTCTTTCTTTGATCTAAACATAATAATATCCTTATAGTGGTTTATAAAAATATTATACATCATTTTGAATTTTATTTATATAATAAACATTATAATTAATTATTTTTATATACATGTATAAGGTATATTGACAAATAAATATTTTTTTATTATACTATATAGTATAATAATTATTTTAAGGAAAACATATGTGACTAATAATAGAGCTAATTGGTGCAATTAGTCAATTAATAAAGAAAAAATTTCTAAATAAAAATACAGAGAAAACTCTAAAGTGATTTATCATACATTTAATATATTTAATTTACCCCATTAGTGTAATCAAGGGAGGATATAGTTTCTCCCTTGAGTTATTTGCTTATAATCTGTACATAAACCTTTCTATTTCTAGCACCGTCAAATTCAAAGAAATATATATCCTGCCAAGTACCTAGTACTATTTTTTTATTCTCTATTATAACTGTCAAACTTGGGGATACCAAAGAAGATAAAACATGTGCCTGAGAATTACCTTCGCTGTGCTCATAATTATCATGCTGAGGTACTAATTTATTAAATGCATTTTTCATATCAAAAACAACATCAGGGTCAGCATTTTCATTTATCCCAACAGCTGCTGTAGTATGCGGTACAAATATAACAGCAATTCCATTCTCCACTTTCTCTTCATTAACACATCTTTGAACTTCATCTGTAATATCTACTATATCGAATCTTGATTTAGTTTTAACATTTATAGTATACATTATTACTCCCTTTGATTTATTTTAATTATATACTACATGATAATGCCTTGATTGTCAATTGATTATTTTATTATTATGTATATAATAGATTCTATGTTTAGAGAGATGAAAAGAAAAAATCAATTATTATCGGATTTGGAAAGTATTAAAATATTAGAAAAATGCACTTCTGGAGTTTTGGCTCTTATAGGAGATGATAATTATCCGTATACTGTTCCTTTAAGTTATGTTTACTCTAATAATAAAATATTTTTTCATGCAGCTAAAAGCGGTTATAAAATAGATGCTATAAAAAATAATAATAAAGCGTCATTTTGCATTATAGAAAAAGATGATGTTAAGATGAAAGAGTATACCACATATTACAGAAGCGTTATAGTATTTGGAAGAGTTTTTATTATAGAAGATGAAGATAAAAAAAGAGAAGCTATTGAAAAACTAGCCATAAAATATTATCCTAATGACAATAAAGAAAATAGAAATAATATTATAAATAAAGAATATAATGCTATGTGTATGATTGAATTAGATATAGAGCATATCACTGGTAAAGAGGCAATAGAATTAGTAAAAACAAAAAAGGAGAATAAATGAAATATTTTAATTTTGATGAAAATTTTTTGCATACCGTTTTGCAGGAGGCTTTAAAAAACGGAGGAGAATATGCCGACTTATTTTTTGAAGATACAAAAATTAACTCTATAGGATATTTAGATTCTGGAGTTGATAATACAAGTCTTGGAAATAATTACGGCGTTGGTTTAAGAATTATAGTTAATAAAAAAACAATATATTTATATTCTAATGATACAAGTAATGATAGTTTAATAAATTTGGCTAAAAGTGCTTCTTCTATAGTAAATGATAAAAAGCATATAGTAAACGGTTTTATAGAATCTCATGAAAAAAATCATCACCCATTACATATAAATCCTTTCAATATAAACTTTGATGAAAAAATAGAAATGCTTTCATATTTGGACAAAAAAGCAAGAAAGGTATCTGATAAAATAAAACAGGTTAATTTAAGATATATGGAAAAACAAAGAAATATTTTAGTATGTGCAAGCAACGGAATATTAAAAGAAGATTCTCAAACATATGTAAGACTAGTTATGGTTTCTATGGCATCTGACGGAGTTAATACTCAGACAGCGAGCAGAACCAAAGGAGCTTTAGACGGTTATCAGGTAATAAGAGACATTAATTTAGATGAAATGGCTTTAGAAACTGCTAATTCTGCAATAAAAATGCTTAATGCCAAGTATCCTAAATCTGGTAAATACCCTGTAGTTATAGACAATGCATTCGGAGGCGTAATATTTCATGAAGCATGCGGACATGCTTTAGAAGCCACTTCTGTTGCTGATAATGCAAGCGTATTTTGCGGAAGACTTGGGGAAAAGATAGCCTCTGATGTTGTTACAGCTGTTGATGACGGTACGATACAGAATGCTTGGGGAAGCTACAATATTGATGATGAAGGAAATGAAGCTCAAAGAACTGTATTAATAGAAAACGGCATATTAAAAAGTTATTTAGTTGATGAATTAGGCTCTTTAAAAATGAATCAAAAAGTTACTGGAAGTGCAAGAAGAGAAAATTATAAATACCCTCCTACTTCAAGAATGAGAAATACATTTATAGATAAAGGAAACTCCAGCTTTGAAGATTTAATTTCTCAAATAGAATACGGACTTTATGCTAAAAAAATGGGAGGCGGTTCAGTAGATCCTGCCACTACAGATTATAACTTTGCTGTTTCTGAAGGATATTTAATAGAAAAAGGAAAGATTACTGAGCCTGTAAGAGGTGCTACACTTATAGGAAGAGGAGATGAAACTCTTATGAATATAGAAGCAGTATCTTCAAATTTGGAATTAGCTGACGGTATGTGCGGAAGTATTTCTGGAAGTGTGCCTACAACAGTTGGACAGCCAGCAATTAGAGTAAAAGAATTAACTGTAGGAGGAAGATAATAATATGCAGGAATTAAACAACTATATGAACAGAATTAAAGAAATATACAGCACTGTAAAAAATAAAGAAAAGGATATTGATGAAATAGAAGTTTATATGTCAAGCAGCGGAGAGGAAGAGTTTTCTGTGAGAGAAAGAGATTTAGATAAATATACATTTGCTGAATCAGGAGGTATAGGGTTAAGACTTATAAAAGACGGAAAGGTAGGAATAAGTTTTACTGAAAAAATAGATTCAAATAACTCAATAGAAACTTTAGTGAACAATGCAAAAATATCTCTTTCATATGCAAATGCCGAACCTGATTATAATGTATTAATAGAAAAAGAAGATGACGAGGAAGTTTATAATATTATAAATAATGATATAGTTAATATGTCTAATGAAGAATTAAAGAAAATATCATTATCTATAGAAGATAAATTATATTCGATTGATAAAAGAATAGTTAATGTACCTTCTGCAGGACTTGCCAGATATGACTTTATAAAATGCATTATAAACAGCAATGGAGTATGTAAAGGCGAGATAAAAAATAATATAACATACTATGCGGAAGTTATAGCAAAGGATTCTAATAACACAAAAACTTATTTTGACATATACTCTTCAAAAGATACATTTTTTGATATAGATGCCTTCACAAAAAATATAGCCGATAATGTTATAAGTAAACTAAATGCCAAAGAAATAGAAAGCGGAAAATATAAAACAGTATTTACAAGTAAGGCTATGAGAACAATTTTAGGTGCATATTTAGGGCTTTTTTCTGCTGAAAATGTACAAAAAAAATTATCACTTCTTCAGGGAAAATTAAATCAAAAAATAGCAAATAGTATAATAAATATTAAAGACATACCAGTATTTGATAAAGGTATATACAATACTCATTTTGACGGAGAAGGCTCTAAAACAAAAAATCTAAATATTATAACAAACGGAATATTAAACAGCTATTTATACAATAATTATACAGCAAGAAAAGACTCTGTAAAAACTACATCTCATGCATCAAGAGGATTTAAAACTCCTATAGGAATATCATGTCATAACTTTATATTAGAAGAAGGCTCAAATACGCAGGAAGAGCTTATATCCCAAATAAAAAATGGAATATTAGTAAACTCTTTAACTGGAACACATTCTGGAGTTAATGCTATAAGCGGAGATTTTTCTCTTCAGGCAGAAGGTGTAAAAATAGAAAACGGAAAATTATCATACACTGCAAATCCGTTTATAGTATCAGGCAATGTATTAGATTTATTAAATGATATAGAAATGCTTGCAAATGATACAGAATATCATCATTCTTCTATTTATACTCCAAGTGCTTTGATTAGAGAATTATCATTTGCTTCATAACATATTTATATAAAAATTATGAGCTTATAACTTTATAATATTAGTTATAAGCTCTTTATTATTTATTGTAAAATTTTAAATACATAAATTCTCTATTGCTATTTTTATAGTCAGCGTACCTTGTATAATTACACAATAGTCATTAAATTAGAATAATCATTTTTATATCCCATTTGATCTAATAGAACCGAAATCTCTCCCCTATGATGTGTGCTGTGATTTAATTCATGCATTATTAAATGATATCTTGGCTTTTTTACTTCTTTATTTGGAACTGCTACCTTACCTGCTATATTAAAATCATCTATAGAATTAACTATAGCTATTATCACATCATCAAGTTTTTCTCTTACTTCTATCAATGTTTTCAAATCTTTATCTATATCCCTATTAAAACTAAAATCATTATTTAAATATGTTAATAATTCTTCATTAGCAATATTTTTTTTGTTTGAATATTTTCTGAATATACCAAAAAAATACATATCGCATTGAATCATATGCTTAAATATTCCATATATGGATTTAAAATAAGCTCCTGTTTCTTTTTTCAAATCATCTTCTTTTACTTTTAATAAAACTTCAATAAGTTCTTCATTAGCATTTTTATTATATAAAGCCATTAGATTCATCATTTTTTTTGCTGTTTTATCTATAGGCTTTTTCACAGTCTGATTTTCCTTTAATTTCTTACTGTCTTCTATTCTTTTACTGACTTGCTTTGTAGTATCCTCTTTTTTAGCATTGATAAGATTTGTCTTCATCTGCTTTACTTTATCTGTTATATTTTTTTTCTCTTCCTGAAGTTTTTTTAACTGCTTGGCTTTTAATTCTTTAACATTCTTCTTTAAATCTTTTGTTATGCTGGATTTTATTTTTTCTATATCTTTAATTTTTCTATCTAATTTTTTAGATTCCATTTCAATTTTTCTAGTGAGTTCTTTTATCTGAGCTTCCATCATAATTTAAATCCTTATATTAATTTTATTTTTATTATATTATTTTATTTTTATAATTCAATATTTATTTTAACTAAAAACATGATTTCTATAGCAAAAAATTAAACATTCCAAATAATAATTAAAATTTAATGCCTTAAATAATTTAATAACTTCTTTTAAAGTTTCTCCTGAAGCATAAACATCATCTATTAAAAGTATCTTCTTATTTATTAATACCAAACTTTCTTTCATTTCAAAAGCATTTTTAATATTATCCTTTCTTTCTTTTAAACTTTCTAAAAATTTCTGTTCTTTTATATTTTTAATAATTTTTATTGAATCATACTTTCTAATATCAAATTTACAAGCTATATAATCAGCAAAATAATTCATAACATATGAGTTTTTATTTGAGGGTATATAAAGAAGTATATCAAATTGATTATTATTTGCTTTTATATAATCATCTATACAATTAAAAATATTAAATGGAGTTTTTATTTCTTTTTTCTTAAAAGCCCTTATTTCATCTCCAAGCTCTTTATCTAAATCGCCGAGTGCTGTTACTTTTATATCATCTATATAAAAAACTTTATACGGATTAAAATTATTCATTTATAACATCTTTAATATTTTTTTCTTTAAATATTAAGTATATCAAAACAGAAAATACAAAATTTACTATGATTCCTTTATATCCGCTTAAAACTCCGCTAAACCAAGCATCAATACTCACATTAAAAATAAATATTAAAACAACAGATGAAAATCTTGCAAAGATAAAAGCAAATAATGTAAGAAGTATAAAAGAAACATTTTTATTTCTAAAAAATACTATTATAGAAGAAAATATAACACCCTCAAAAATCAAAAAGTATAAAGTGGGAGGCATAGGCATATTAGTAAGAAAATAATTTATAATAGGAGATATAATAGAAAGGGCTATTAAAAATAGAGGATTTAATATATATGCCCCCAAAGATAAAGCAAAAAATATAGGAAGAAATTCCTTTCCATTTAATCCTAAATAATGAATTACTATAGGAGAAGCCGCACTTATAAAAGTAAGAAGAATCAATATAAGAGCATTAATATTTGTTTTTCTTATAACCAAACTTTTCATAATAAAAACCTTTAATATTTTACATAATTATTATAAGATAAATCAAAAAAAATTACAAACTATCATTATTTCATTTCTAATATATTCATCATTTCTTTTTCTATTTCTTCCACATTACCCTGCTTATCCTGAATAGATTTAATCTCTAAGCGTCTGTTTTCTAATAATTTTTCTTTTCCGTCTTCATTCAGTTTTTTCCTTTCCATATAATAATTATCGCTTATAAGTTTATCAGCCATTCTCAATGTCTTATCAGAAATTATAGCCTTATCAGAATCACTGCCTGCTTTATTCATATCAAAGCTAGCATCTGTTTTTAGAGCTTTTTCAATTAGATCAGACTTCCATAATAATTTAGGTATAAATTTATAATTTTTATAAGTAAACTCATCAACGCTTACAACACCATTTTCTGTAAATATATCCTGAGCTGTATTTGCCTGAGGGTCTACAAGAAGCATTTTATTTTTTCCTTCTTCCTCATATATCTTCTGATAAGTACTCAGCCCCTGCTTGCTGCTGCTGTTTATTGATTTTCCTGCTGCACTTTCCAAATCAAGCTCCAAATTATCCTTCAAAAGCAAAGTATATGATGCTATCCCTCCTCTTCCTCCAGAATGCTCATAAGTACCAGTTACCATTATCTCTTCTTTGCCGTCATTATTTATATCACATAAGAAAAAATTAGGATAATATAATGGAAAAGATAATATATCATTTAAATACTCAGCATATTCTTCGCTTTGAAACTTACCATTGGTAATAAAATTAGAATTGGTAACAAAATCTTTTAAATTATTATTTTTAATAGCATTAGTTTTAGCCAAAGTTAATTTTGAATCATCACCAAGACGGAAATTAAATGTTTCATCTGATTCATAAACTGCATATCTTGTATTTCCAATAAACATAGGATTGAAATAATAAACTTCTTTTAATTTATCATTTTCAATAGCATAAACAAAAGTATTTTTATTAAACTCTAAAAAATACAAATCTGCAAACTCATCATATTTTTCTTTAGGAGATGCGTTTTCAATATTATAAAAGTTTTCATAATATTCTATATTAGGGTCTATTTTATTTCTGTTTAAAGCTCCTGATGCATAGGTTCTTATATATCTGTTCATTATGTTAGTATTTAATACATCTTTTATTACTCCAATAGAAGATATATGTGCTGTACCCTCATAGATTATAGAAGATATATTATAATTATTTTCATTATAAACATCTAAATATCCGGTATTTTTTGATATATATTTTAAGAACTTTTTTTCAAAAGCATCAGCAATTAATTGTTCAGCTCTTAAATCTTTTGGAGCTTCTATTATATAATTAATTAGATTCATTTTGTTGGAATATATTTCATTTGCATTATCATGTTCGTTTACAATACCTATCATCATTGATATATTAGTACCGCCTGCTTTTTTCCAATCTTTTAAATGGTTTTGCAAATCTTCAAAACAATATAGCGAATCACAAGCCATATGCGATAAAAATAAAGCAAAATAAATATCAGCGTCTTTATTGTTAATACTTAAAAGCAAATCCCTAGCCTTTTTTAAAGCCAAATTTCTCTCTACATATACATATTCTGAAGCATAAAATGGAGTAAAATCATCAGCATACAAATCATCTCCTGATATATCATCTCTGTAGCTGTAATGATAGGCATTAGATATAAAATCTATAGCATATTTTTTTATATCATTATCTCCTACAAGTTTTTTATTAAGAAAATCTTTATTTCTATTTATAATATTACTGTAATATGCATCCTGATAATAATTTGTTAAAGCATTACTGAAACTATCTTTATCAGTTCTAACAGCTTTATATACATACTTCATATCAAAGAACGGGAGTTTATCATTAATATTAGTTACTGTTTCTTCCTGAATATTATTAGTATTGATTGTATTTGTATAATTTATATTATCACTTGATTTAGAATTGTTACTGCAGCCTGATAAAATTAGTATAAGAACAAGAAATACTATATAAAATTTGTTAATCATAACACCCCCGCAATTTATTTTCAGAAAACATATTTATCCCAACCTCTGCAATTATACATATAACAGAGCTTTTTTACAAGCATAAAATAAACCGCTGTATATTTAAGTGTATGCATACTAGGATAATAATAATTTGTCGCTTAAAGAACCGTCAGCAGTTTCAAATTTTTTGAGCAAGTCTGATATTTCTAAAGATTTTTTCTCTTCGCCTGAAACATCATATATAATATTACCGTCATTCATCATTATAAGTCTGTTTCCATAATGAATGGCATCTTTAATATTATGTGTAACCATAAATGCTGTAAGTTTATCTTCTCTTATGATCTCTTCAGTAAGCTCCAATACTTTTTTAGCAGTTTTAGGGTCAAGAGCAGCTGTATGTTCATCTAATAATAAAAGTCTAGGCTTTTTAAGAGTTGCCATAAGAAGCGTCAAAGCCTGTCTCTGTCCGCCTGATAAAAGACCTACCTTTGACTGAAGCCTTGTTTCAAGCCCTAAATCAAGCCTTTTTAATTTTTCAACATACTCTTCTCTTTCAGCATGAGTGATTCCCCATCTCAAAGTTCTAGGCTTTCCTTTTCTTTTAGCAAGTGCAAGATTTTCTTCTATACCCATATTTGAAGCAGTACCTACCATTGGGTCCTGAAACACCCTTCCAAAAAGTCCAGCTCTTGCATACTCTTTTTTGTCTGTGATGTCAACTCCATCAACAGATATAGTGCCGTAATCAACCTCATAAACTCCGGCAATCAAATTAAGAAGCGTAGATTTACCAGCTCCGTTTCCGCCTATAACAGTAACAAAATCTCCGTCATTAAGTTTAAGATTAACACCTTTAATTGCTTTTTTCTCTGTAATAGTGCCTTTATTAAATGTTTTATAAACTTCTTTTAATTCCAACATATTATTTGCCCCTCCGATATTAACCTTTATTAACCTTTTCTTTTACCGCCTACAACTCTTGTAACCTTTCTGTTTAATACTGGCACTGAAAGAGCAATAGCAACGATTATCGCAGTAAGAAGTTTTAAGTCAGTAGCTTTAAGTCCCAACTGAAGAACTATCGCAATTATTATTCTGTATATTATAGAACCAAGAACTACAGAAGCAAGTTTGTACAAGAAAGAAAATCTATTTCCAAATACAACCTCCCCTATTATAACAGAGGCAAGCCCTATAACTATAGTACCTGTTCCCATACCTACATCAGCATAACCCTGACTTTGACTAACTAAAGCACCAGACAAAGCAACCAAAGCATTTGATATCATAAGTCCGATTATTTTCATAACATTAGTATCTACACCCAAAGCTCTAATCATCTTTTCATTGTTTCCAGTAGCCCTTATAGCACAGCCCATCTCTGTACCGAAAAACCAATACATTAAAGCTATAATAATTACAGAAAATATAAACCCTACAAGCAAATCGGATAATACTTTACTCAATGAAAACATATTTTGAATTATAGTCAAAGATGTATCCATTCCCAAAAGAGGTATATTAGGTCTGTTTCCCATTACTCTGATATTAATAGAATATAATGCTATCATAGTGAGGATACCAGCCAAAATACCGGGAATCTGTAATTTTGTATTTAAAAATCCAGTAGCAAATCCTGCCAAAGCACCCGCTAAAAAAGCAAAAAATAAAGTAAAAAAAGGATTCATACCATTAGATATAAGTATAGCACTTACAGCACCGCCCAATGCAAAACTGCCGTCAACAGTTAAATCTGGAAAATCCAAAACCTTAAATGTTATATAAACTCCAAGCGTCATTATACCCCAAATTATACCTTGAGACGCTGCACCTTGTATAGCAAGTAAAAGCCCTTCCATATATACAAACCCTCTTTATTATTACTTTATTTTATTTATTACTTTTTATTATTTATTATTATTTATCATTATTTATTATACAATGATTCTGGTATAGTTATACCTATACTATTAACCATATTAGTATTAATAACCAAATCAAAAGTTTTTAAAGTTTCTATAGGCATATTTGCAGGCTGTTTTTCTCCTTTTAATATAGACACCGCCTGAGCAGCTGTTAATTTGCCAAGTTCATAATAGCTTATAGCATAAGTAGCAGTTCCTCCTAGCATAGTCATACCGCCCTCTCCGCAAACTACTGGAAGTTTAGCAGGTTCAGCAACTAATGCCACTGTAGCCATACCTGCTGCTATCATATTATCAGTAGGAGTGTAAATTGCTTCAACTCTGCCTATTAAACTTTGTACCATTTGCTGTATTTCATTAGCTGATGTAACAGTAGCGTCTATATATTTTATACCCATAGAGTCTAATTTTTTCTTTGCTATATCCATTTGAAATACTGAGTTCTGCTCGCTTGAACAATATAAAAGTCCTACAGTTTTTAAGTTAGGAGTAATCTCATTTAACAATTCTATCTGAGCTTCTACTGGAGTTAAATCTGAAGTACCTGAAACATTTCCGCCAGGTGCATTATTATCTGCTACAAGTTTGGCAGCTGCTGGATCTGTAACTGCTGTAACTAATATAGGTATATCTTTTGTCATATTAGCCACTGCCTGTGCTGCAGGTGTTGCTATTGCAAGTATCAAATCGCTTTTATCATTAACAAACTTCTGAGCTATAGTAACACAGTTTGCCTGTTCGCCCTGAGCATTCTGATAATCTATAGTGATATTTTTTCCGTCTTCATATCCAGCCTCTTTAAGTCCGTCAACAAAACCTCTGTATGAAGCATCTAAAGCATCATGCTCTATTAATTGTAAAATTCCTATTTTAAATACTTTATCTCCAGATGCATTTGAAGAAGATGATGAATTAGAACATGAAATAAATATCATAGACATAATAAGAAATAAAGAAGATAAATACTTCATAAAACAAACTCCTAATTTAATGGTTGATGAAAAAATCATAAAAACTACATATAGTAATTATACTACATATAATAATAATGTCAATTAATAATCAAAAACAATATTGTTTAAGAGCCATAGATATTGCACAGTTTTAGTTTAAAAAAAGGAGGTATTCCTTATAATTTAAATTATCACAACAAACAAAAAGGAATAGCTATG
>NZ_CASEGO010000065.1 GCF_949287625.1 uncultured Brachyspira sp.
GTTGATAATTCTATATAATGTACATCAGTTGACAAAATGAAATCGTTCCAGTATATACTAAAAATTTTTAAGTTTGTCAATTTTTTATTCAACTTTTTCCCGACGCAAAAAGTTGTAAAAAGTGCAAATCTAAGAAATAGTACTAATTACGTTTTACATGTAGAATAAATTATTAAATATAGCCTTCGCTGCCTACACCTGCCTACGGCACGCTTCGCGAGGTGTACTTCGTCGGCACGCAGAGCGGTGGCACGACTTATGATTCGCAGGGCTAGTCCACACAAATTATAAATAAAATTACTTTTGAAACAAGTTTAATATAAATGTTTGTAAAAAGGCTTTGATTAAATATATTTTAGTTAAAGCCTTTTATTTACAAAAAATCAATAGCCGAAATTTCACTTTCTATAATCAATGATTTATACAAAACCTGTATAATCTTCTGAAAATATGAGTAATCAATATCTTCGCCTTTATGCGATTTTAAATATTTATCCAATACCTGATGGCCTCCTATTTTATAAAGCCAAACTTCTTTTGAAACTTTATCAAAATAAAGAGTTTTATTAATGAATAGTTTATTTTCTTTTTCATTATAAGAAGGTTTTTCTATTTTATCATTTTTATCATCTTTGTATAAACCCTCTCCTATATCAGCATTCAAATCATTGTCTTTCATCAAATGAAGATTATACAATTTAGTACCTAGAGAACTTAATTTTATGAATATATCCTTAGAATCCGTAAAAGGAATTTTAGGAAAATCTATTTTTAGGAAATCAATATATTTAGTTCTGTAAGTTTTGTGAAAGAGTATAGCATAAATATAGCCCAAAACCTCTTCAGGCGGGAAATGAAAGCCGTATTTTTTGTCGATGAAATTTCTAAAATTGAGCGTAAAATTTTCTATTTTATTGGATTTTTCAAAAGGGTCTGAACAATCTATAACATTCATATCTTTTCCTATTCCAAATAGCTTTTTTGAATTATTAGTTTTGTATAAATATAACGGAAAAATACTACTACCTTGCCCAACTAAATTTAAATCTATCATTTCATTTGAAATAAATATATTTGAAATTTCTTGTAATTTAGTACCTTTATAACAAACTAATCCAATATTAACATTATTAATAAAATGTTCCATGCACATACCTCTTGGCATACTATGGAATCCTGTTGATTTACCTGTATAATAAGTCCATCTTTTATCAAAAGGGCGATAATTAACTATTTTATAATTATCATCTGAATTGTTAGTATCACATAATTCTTTTTTTACATTTTTTATTTTCCAATCTCTTGAATCTTCACCTAAATCTAATTCTTTTCTTGCTGTTTCTGTATCCAACTGAATTACCCTATTTATATTTGACTTTAATTGATTTAAAGAACATATACTATTATTATAAGACATACAAAATTTATCTCTACCAGTCATAATTCCAACACTTGATAATATAAACATATCTTTTACACTATAAAAATTATCATACTCTTCACGTAATTCTTCATCTTGTTTGACAAACAAAAAGAAAGGCTCTTTATATTCTAATTTATGCCACTCTATGCTTTTTATATTATTATCAAGAAGAAAATTATATTTATATTCTCTCTTTCCGTACAAGTCATAATAATAAACTGCTGCATTTTCTCTGCTGTATTTATGTGTGATAGAGTTTACATTAATTAATTTTTTATCTTCTATATTTTGGGTATATCTTAAAAATATATTTATACTCACGCCCTGCATTATGTCAAATACATTTTCATCTTTGCTGCTGTCTGGACACACTTCCTTTTTTCTGGTATCTCCATGCAAATTTACAATATATATTTCATCAAAACTTTTTAATAAGCTGTAACGCATACCTCTGAAAGTGGGATTATCTAAAAATGAGTTATTAGAAATAAAGCCGAATATTCCGCCTGCCTTTTGATTATCTATTTTCTGCTGTGCAAATCTTATAAACTTCACATAATCATCAAGAAGCCATTTAGGATTTTTCTCTTTTTCTACTTTACCGTTTCTTGTGATAGCCAAAGGAGGAGATTCTAATCCGTCTTTATATTCTTTTCTTACCTCTTCCTCAAATATGCCTTTATTGGCACTTGCTCCGCTGTATGGAGGATTGCCTGTTATTATAAGAATCTCTTTTTCTTTTGTTTTCTGTGCGAGATTCATCTCTTCATTAAGCTCTTCAAATATATTATTTTTTCCTTTGCTCTCATCTAAATCTATATTTTCTAAAGTATTAGTTAAAAATATATTTAATCTCTCGTCATCTTCTAAATTATAATTAAACTCTTCTTTAAGTGTTTGAGATATTTTAAGATGTGCTATTGTATACGGTGCTATCATAAACTCAAAGCCATAAAATTTATTTATTAATTCTTTAGGGTTATATTTAACAGAGTTTTTTTGATAATATGATAAAGATTTCCTAAAAGAATCAAGTAAAAATGTACCTGTGCCTGTAGCAAAATCTAAAAGAGTTATATTAGTTTCTTTTTCTAATGCATCGCCTAAACCTCTATTTTTATTAAAATACTCTTTTAAAACTATATCTATAGAATCAATAATAAAATTAACTACGCTTTGAGGAGTATAATAAACGCCTCTAAGTTCTCTAAGTTCTGGATTATATTTATACAAAAAGGTTTCATAAAAATGCATATAAGGATCTTTCTGCGAAACTGTATTATCATATTTATTTAATTCTTCTACAATAGATACAATATTTATATGATTAGTTATATTTATTATTTCATTTAAAAGCCATTCTATAGTTTTTAAGTCATTAATATTTAACTCTTCCAAATCCTGAAGGAATTTACTCATAGACCTTATTAATGGAAATGATTTAGGTATAAACTTAGTCACATTATATAAATCGATTTTTTCATTAGTATTGAGTCTTGCTAAAAACAAACTATAAGTAAGTGTCTGTGCAAAATTATCGCAAAAGTCTGCAAAATCTATTTGAGAATAAATTGTACTTTTAAATATATTATATAAACGCTCTATATGATTATTATTTTCAAGTTCGTATAAATCATCTCTTAATATTCTAGTACGCATAGCTAAAGCATCTGCAAACTCTAAAGCTGTATTTATAGGTTTAGGCTCTCTTGAAAAAAATATTTTAAATATATCTGAAAGTTTTTTACTTACTTCTTCAAGTTTAATTTTTTTATAATTTTTAATCTCACTTAATTCGCATATTCTAACTTCATCAATAATATTTAAGTTTTCATCAATTAATATAAATCTCA
This sequence comes from uncultured Brachyspira sp., assembly GCF_949287625.1. Lineage (GTDB taxonomy): Bacteria > Spirochaetota > Brachyspiria > Brachyspirales > Brachyspiraceae > Brachyspira. The sequence goes on from NZ_CASEGO010000065.1 coordinate 3,277, forward strand.
AATAATCTGTAATTATAATATTATCACTCAAAAGAAGATATTTTTTTATCTGCTCGCTTTTAATAATTTCATCAAGATTGGCATTTACTCTTTTATTTTCAATATAGCCCAAAACAAGAGAATCAATAGTAACTAAAAAATCAGGTGCTCCTCTGCCCTCTTTATCATTGTTTGGTTCATGCTTTATATTTACCTTATTAAAATTAAGATGATTTTTTATTTCATTTAATAAACTCTCTAAAGAAGCTCTATAACTATGCTCTTTATCTTCAGTAGTTATATCTTTTATGCTTTCTAAATATAAATATAGTTCTTTAATCATAATATAATCCTTAATTTTATATTATAATAAAAAATATACCATTTGTCAAAATTAAAATACATTCTATAATATTTAATAAAAAATAAACTTTAATTAAATATAAACTTGACTAAAAATAATATTTATGTTATGATAACAAAACTATTTGAGAAAATATATAGTTATGGAGAGATGCCCGAGAGGCCGAAGGGAGCAGTTTGCTAAACTGTCGTAGGCAACCCCTACCGCGGGTTCGAATCCCGCTCTCTCCGCATTGGTTTATATATGATTAAAAAAATTTCTATTATATTCCTAGCTGTTTTTATAATAGCACTTTCTCAGGAAACAAATGATAACACAATAACTAATCAAATAATCAATACCAATGAAGCTGTACAAAATACAGAGACAAACTTCTTCAATGCTCAGCTAAACAACACTAATAATATTAATGAGCCTGCTATACTTCAGGATATTAGAAATATAGAAAATAGAGCTCAAGTAAGTAACGGCTGGATGTTTTTTAAAGCTATTATTGGTTTTATAGTTACTTTAGTGGGTATATATTTAGTATTTATGTATATGAAAAACAAATCCAAAAAAGTATCTGGTTCTTCTGAAATTATAAAAGTACTTGCTACTACTCCATTAGCACCTAACAGATATGTTTCTATAATAGAAATTGTTGATGATATGTATTTAGTTTCTATATCAGATCATAATATTAATATGCTTTCAAAAATTGAAGATAAAGAGACTAAAGATCAAATTAAAATGATGTATATTAACTCTAAAAATAATATTGTAGATGACAGCTTTAAAAACATTTTAAATCAAACTCTTTCTGTATTCAAGCAGCCAAAAATGAAAGAAAAAGACCCTTTAAAAACTACTTCTGAAATAAGAGAAAGACTTCATGATCTTAACTCGAATAATCCTACTAATAAAGAAGATAGTCAGAAATAAAAAATTAATTCGCAGTATATACTGGAACAATTTTATTTTGTCAATTGGTACACATTATACATAATTATCAATTTTTTTGCCGCACACACCATACTTAACAGTACTTCCTTCGGTCGCAGGCGGGCTTCGCCAAAAGTTTTTATCCTTCGAATACATTTCACAAAAAACGCAATTGCTAGAACTTTATATTTTAAAAAATATGTATTAAATGTATGGTAATACTCGAAATTTAGGCTAAAAATGCAGTCTTTTTGGTTCTTTGTGCCAACAAAAGAACTGGGGGTGTGGGGGCTAGTCCCACAAATCTAAAATTTAAAAATTTATTTTTTGACAAACTATAGTTGTTTAGCTATATAATAAAACATAAATTATTAATTGATATTTTATTCAAATGATTTATTATATTTGCAATTAAATATTTTAATAAAGGAATTTCTATGAATGATATTTTGAATTTAATGAAAGATTTAACTAATGCATTCGGACCTTCTGGTTTTGAAGATGATGTTATAGAAGTTATAAAAAATAATACTTCATTTATAGACAGTGAAAAAGATTCTATAAATAATCTTTATTTAGGATTAAACAAAATAGATGAAAATAAACCTATAGTAGGTTTGGACTGTCATATAGATGAAATAGGATTTATGGCAGAACATATTAATGATAATGGTACTATATCTTTTATACCATTAGGAGGCTGGCATATACCTAATATAGTATCAAACTCTGTGGTAATAAAATCTTCAAGCGGAGAATATGTCAAAGGTGTAATAGGTTCAAAACCTCCGCATTTTATGACTGAAGAAGATAAAAGAAAACTTCCTTCATTGCAGGATATGTATATTGATGTTGGAACTAGAAGTAAAAAGGAGACTGAAGAAGTATTCGGCATACAAATAGGAGACCCTATAGTACCTGATGTTGATTTCAGATATGATGATAGGACAAAAAGTATATGTGCTAAGGCAATAGATAATAGAGTTGGAGCTTTATGCGTAATAGAAACTTTAAAAGCTTTAAAAGATGAAAAACTAGATGTTAATTTGGTTGGAATGATGACAGCCCAAGAAGAAGTAGGGGCAAGAGGTGCTGCTGTAGCTTCAAATAAAGTAAAGCCTGATTTGGTTATAGTATTTGAAGGCTCTCCTGCAGATGATACATTTTATTACGGAGACAGAGCTCATGGTGCTATAGGAAGAGGTTCTCAGCTTAGAGTAATTGACGGCGGTATGATTACTAATCCTAGACTAAATAAATACGCAATAGATATAGCTAAAAAAAATAATATAGCTCATCAAGTAATTGTACGTGAAAAAGGTTCTACTAACGGAGCTGTTTATCATAAAACTAATTTAGGTTCTCCAAATGTAGTATTGGGTGTGGCAACAAGATATGCTCATAGTCATTACTGCTATGCTTCTTATGATGATATAATAGCCTCTATTAACATTGCTAAAGAATTAATAAAAACTCTAAACAAAGAAAAAATAAAAGAATTTTAATAAAAGCTAATTGAATAATAAAATGGTATTATGACATAAAAAACATAGTACCATTTTTTATATATTTATTTTTTTACTATATCTCTAAACTTCGAAACATCAAACATTCTTGTAGTTTTACTTTTTTCTAAAGAAGCACGTATTATTAGCATATGGGCATTAAGTAAATTATCGTAAACATAATCTGGTTTTAAAACTATTGAGCTTAATCTATCTTCACTTGATTTGCACTCTAAATTATCAGGTAAATCATTATCAAATCTGAAAAATGTTTTATGTTCAGCAAATACAAAATCTTTACTATTCCAATCTATTATTATTTCTTTATTTTTATTTTCTTTATTTATTTTTATAATTAAGTATGTATCCTCGCTCCAAGATGATAATTTGTAGGCTAATAATTTATAAATATAGTAATTATCATCTTCTAAAATTTCCCAATCATTCTTTTTTATCTGATACACATTAGGATCCATTATATCCTTATCGTCCATATAAAACCTCCAATACACTATTAATACTTATTATCATATAGTTATATTTACTTTATACTATATTTTTAATTAAAAGTAAACCTTTTCATATATATTTTTCTTATTTTATTTTTATCTTTATACCCGTAATAAACACATAATATAATACCATTATCTTCAGCACACCAAGGATATCCGCAGTCTGTACTTTTCATAGAAGAATCTATTATAATCTCTTCATTTGAGGCTTTATAATTAATTTTTTCTATGTCCAATACATCATCAGCATTATCAAGTAAAATAGCTCTTATACCATAAGGCTTTAATCTGTATCCGTAAGTAAGAAGCAATTTTCCATTACTTAAAACTAGAGGATTTAAAGGATAGCCTTTTATATTAGTCAATATTGGGCTTGAAAAAGTTTTGCCTTTATCTTTTGAATAGCTTATAGATGTAAGAGCATATTCATTATTAATATGAGTTCTTATAAAAGCTATGACATTATTTTTATAATTTAAAAGAGAAGGCTCAACATACTCTATTTTTGACTTTTTTTCATTTATTTTTTTATAATCAGTTTCAGCTAAAAAAGTTTTAAGTTTCCAATTAATTAAATCTTTACTAGAAATAATATAACATTGATATTTTGAATTATTTTTATTTATATTTTTTTTGTATGCATATATTGGAGCAAGTACTTCATCGTTATTTAATTTACACATACTGCCTCTAACCGCAAAGTTTTTCATTATATCATTCTCATTATTTATTTTTATAATATAAGGACTCGAAAAAGTTTCTCCATTATCATAGCTTATACATACACCTATTCCAGAAAGTAATGCTATAGTGCTGTCATATTCTATAAAAGTATAATCTTTGAATAGTTCTTTTTCATTAATTGGGTGAAATGTATATCTGAAATAGTATGCCATTATAGTTTTATCATCTATTCTAAAAAGCTGAGCATCTTGTTTTGCAGCTTCATCATATTGAGCAAATTCAAATACTTTCTCTACTCTATTTTTATTAATAACAGCAAGCATTGATTTGCTTAATGAATGAAGATGAGAATAATGTTTTTTTATTTTTGGTGCTAGTCTGAAGCTTACTAAATATTTATTATTATCAAGTTTAATAATGCTAGGAAAAGCAGGATATAAATTTCTATCTTCAAAAATTATAGTTTCGTCTAAAATATTTATTTTCATAATAAAGCCTCAAATTTATATATAATAATTTTCGGTATAAAAATACCTGCATATACAAAAATATAATAAACTGTATTTTTTAATAATTTGTATATTACAATATATAATAAAAATTTTTATTATAAAAAAAATTTACACTTTAAATTAAATTATCAATATGTTAAAATAATTAAATAATAAAGGCAAATATATATGAGTAGAATTAATAGAAATAAATACAGAAATATAAAAAGACAAAATATAAATAGAAAAAAAAGATATAATAAGAAAAATAATAATTCACAAACAATAAAAAATAATAAATTAAAAGAATTTCAGGAAAATATTTCAAATAAAGCTAAAGAGTATATAAATGATGAAAATATAAAAAAAATTAAAGATGCTGCAGGAAAAGGATTTGAAAAAGCTAAATATTTTACATCAGATAACATAGATAAATTTCAAAAATATATCGATGAAAAAGATATAAAAGGAAAAGTTAAAAATATTACAAATGCTGGTATTGATAAAATAAAAGAGCATTCAAAAAAGAAATATATAACTAGATTTTTAAAGTTTATTCATAGATATTATATATTAACTTTTGTAATTCTTTTTATAATATCAATTTTGGTATTTAGAAATATATATATATAACGCATAATGAAAAAATAGAAAACTCTCTTAATTATTCAATTACAAATTTTGCTCCCTCATTAAATAACATTATAATAGCAAAAGAAGATTATTATACAAATATCATAATAAGTAAAATATCAAGCAATAAAAATATCACAAATAATATAATACTAAAAAGCACATCTCAAGACAATTTAGAAACTTCATTAAAAAATATTTTGGATAATTATAATATAAGACTTCAAACTTCATTAAATGAAACTGTAAAATCTTCTAATAATCTTATCAATTTCTGGTTTGCTTTTTTAACTGTTGTAATAATAGTATTTACATTAATAACATTAATAATAAATAATAATATATTAGAAAAATCAAAAAGAAAAATAAAAGTATTTAATAATAACTATAATAAAAAATTAAAAGAAATGAAAATGCATATTAAAAACTTTGAAAAATTAAAAATAGAAAATGACAATAACTTAGAAATAAATAATCTTTATAACTTAGCAAATACTTTATTTGACTTAAAAGATTATAACAATTCAATTTATTATTATGATAAGGCTATAGAATTAGATAATAATTTTATTTACGGCATTTATAACAAGGCAGTATCATACTATTATATCAATGACTATGATAAATGTGCAGATAATTTTATAGATTTATACGATAAAGAGAGTTCAATAAAAGACTTGGTGCTAAAAAATATTATAGAACTTGCTAATAAAAATATAGAAAAAGCCATTCAGTTTTGCCGTAATGAAAATATAGATTATAAATCATTGCATCAAAAAGAAGAAAAAAAATCTATATTCGGCAGAATAAGAAATATTTTATCTTAATAATTTTATAATAAGTTCATAATTATTTAAAAAATATCATTAGCAGCATCATATCAAAATACAAAATCCAAATACTCCATTTGACAAATTATAGCCGTTTAGGTATATACTGAAAATTTTTAAGTTTGTCAATTTTTTGTTGTTCTTTTTCCCGCCTCGCTTGCCTACGGCACGGACAGCGTCACAAAAGAACTGGGGTGTTGCGTAGCACACAGCGTGGTGGGCAAAGCCCCGCAAATATCAAAATTTAAAAAATTTATTTTTTGACAAATTGTAATTGTTTAGGTATATACTAAAATATTTTTTTAAACATAACACTCTTTAACAAATTTTTTTATTAAGTATATTGACAATTTTTATGATTTAATATATCTTGTTCTTTTAGATTACTATATATAATAATTATTGGAGAAGTGTTATGGATATATCTAAAAGAATTCAAAGATTAAAAGTTTCGCCTGTTAGAAAATTGAACCCTTATGCAGAAGATGCTCTTAAAAGAGGAATTAAGATTTATCATCTTAATATTGGACAGCCAGATATAGAGACTCCTAAGATATTTTTTGAAGCTATTTCTAAATATAACGGTACAACCCTTAGATATGAGCATTCAAGGGGATTGGCTTTGCTTATTGATAGAATACAAAAATATTATGAAAAATTGGGTATTCACTATGATGTAGAAGATATAGTTATCACTAGCGGAGGTTCTGAAGCTATATCGTTTGCTATGCTTGCTATATTTGATGAAGGAGATGAGATATTGGTTTCTGAGCCTTTGTATGCTAATTACAAAAGTTTCTATGATGTATTTGATATTAAATACAATGCTGTTAGAACTTACGCTGAAGACGGATTCCATTTGCCAAGCCGTGAGGAGATAGAAAAACATATTACACCTAAAACTAAAGCATTTATGCTTGCAAATCCTTCCAATCCTACTGGGGTTGTATATACTAAAAGAGAGATGGAGGATATAGCATACATAGTAAAAAAATATGATTTATTTTTGATAAGCGATGAAGTTTACAGAGAGTTTGTTTACGGAGACAGAACAGCAATCAGTTTTGGAACTTACAAAGATATAGAAGAAAATGTTGTTATAATAGATTCTATATCAAAAAGATTCTCTGCATGCGGAGCTAGAATAGGCTGTCTTATAAGCAAAAATAAAAAATTAATGACAGCAGTATTTAGAGAATGTCAGGCAAGATTATCCCTTCCTACTTTGGATATGCTTGGAGCTGTTGCTTTGTATGAACTTCCTGATCATTATTTTGATGCTGCTTTAAAAGAATATGATTACAGAAGAAAAATTATATTTGAAGAGCTTAACAAAATGGAGGGTGTTGTTGCCAGAGAGCCTGAAGGAGCTTTTTATGTACTTGCAAAACTTCCTGTTAAAAATGCTGAAGATTTTATAATATGGCTTTTGAAAGATTTTAATATTAATGGGGAAACTGTTATGTTTGCTCCTGCTGAAGGTTTCTATGCAACTGAAGGCTTGGGTAAAGATGAAGTGAGAATTTCTTATGCATTAGATTCTAATGATTTGAAAAAAGCTATGAATATATTGAAAGAAGCATTGATTAAATATAAAGAAGCAGAGAAATAAATATTATTATTGTAGTATAATAATATATAATAAAAGAGGGCTGTTTTTTATGGCTCTCTTTTTTTATATTTTGATAAAATAAAAGCTAATACCTTTATTAAAAAAGATATTAGCTGTAATAATAGTTTGATTGTTTTTATATTTGTTAAAAAAATTATATTAAAAAATTATCATATCTCTTTCTCATCAATGCCTAAAGCTTTAAGAACCCCCAATCCGTAGGCTTTGTCCACATTCATACAATTTTTAATATGTCTTAATTTTACTTCTTTGGTAACTCCGTTCATATCTCTTGCAGTGTTTTCAAACAATACTCTTTTCTGATCATCAGTCATAAGATTAAATAAAGCTCTTGCATCAGTGTAGTAATCATCATCATCTTCTCTGTAATCATATCTGAAAGCATCACCATAAAGTTTTAGAGGAGGCTCAGCATACTCTTTTTGCTCTTTCCATTCACCCTGAGAATTTGGTTCATATTCTACTTTAGAACCATTATTAGAATCTACTTTCATATATCCGTCTCTATGATAAGTATTAGCTTTAAACTTAGGAGCATTTACTGGTATGCTTGAATAATTAACTCCAAGTCTATATCTTTGAGTATCAGTGTATGAGAATAATCTTCCTTGAAGCATTCTGTCTGGAGAAAAACCAATTCCCGGAATTATTGTAGATGGGCTGAATGCTGACTGCTCTACTTCTGCAAAATAATTTTCAGGATTTCTATTTAATTCTAATACCCCTACATCAATTAAAGGATATTCTTTCTGAGACCAAGTTTTAGTTAAATCAAACGGATTTCTTTTGCTTGCATTAGCTTGTTCTTCTGTCATTATCTGAATCTTCATATTCCATCTTGGATAATCGCCTCTTTCTATAGCTTCAAATAAATCCTTTTGAGAGCTTTCTCTGTCTTTTGCTATTACTGCTGCTGCCTCTTCATCAGTAAGATTTTTAATACCCTGCTGAGTTTTGAAATGGAATTTTACCCAATATCTTTTACCTTCCTTATTTATAAAACTATAAGCATGACTGCTGAAACCATGCATATGTCTGTAACTATAAGGTATTCCTCTATCGCTCATATCTATTGTTATTTGATGAATGGCTTCAGGCAAAGAAGTTAAGAAATCCCATTTATTCTGGGCACTTCTCATATTTGTTTTAGGATCTCTTTTTACAGCATGATTTAAATCTGGGAATTTTAAAGGATCTCTGAAATAAAATACTGGAGTATTATTTCCTACCAAATCCCAGTTTCCTTCTTCTGTATAAAATTTAATTGCAAATCCTCTAATATCTCTTTCAGCATCTGCAGCTCCCCTCTCACCAGCTACTGTAGAAAATCTTACAAATAAATCAGTTTTCTTTCCTATTTCAGAAAATATTTTTGCTTTAGTATACTGTGTTATATCATGTGTAACTGTAAATGTACCGTATGCCCCAGAACCTTTTGCATGCATTCTTCTTTCTGGTATTACCTCTCTGTCGAAATGTGCCATTTTCTCCATAAACCATACATCTTGAAGAAGCATAGGTCCTCTAGGTCCTGCTGTAATTGAGTTTTGATTGTTTTCAACTGGAGCCCCAAATTCAGTTGTTAATTTCTTATCAGACATATTAAAAATCTCCTTATTAGTATTTATTATTAATAAACATATTATACTAAATAATATATATTATTTCAAGTCCTAATTTTAATTTTTTGCTTATTTTATATTTTAATATGAAACTTTTTTAAGTTTTATACGTCTAATATATCAAACAGATATATGATTATATAATTTTGGAGGTTTGTGTTAAATTAAAAAGCATATTTATTTTAATATGCACTCACTTAAAACTTTTGAATAAAATGGGATATTTATAAAAGTTTTACAGTGTTGTACGATTCAAAACGGATAAAACTGCTTTGTAAGCTGCAGTTTTATCCTAAATTATTATTTAATTTTTAATGAAGCTGTTTGAAAATATTTCAATAAATAATTATATAAATTTTATTTTAGCAATTTTTCATAGGGAACTTTTTCATACATTTATACGTCTAATATATTAAATAAAGCTGATTTATAAAATTAAATCATCTTAGAGGTTTATGTTAAATTTTTAGAGGTTTATGTTAAATTTGTAAAGGAGGTTATTTTTGCTTAATACTTTTAATGATGTAAACTAAATCATGATTTTAAAGTGTTATGCATATAAGGCTGCTTTGGACATTTTGGAGGTTTATGGTGGTTCAAAGCAGCTTTAGTTTGTTTTTATTTGATTAATAAATGCTTACCTTATAAAAAAGGTCTATATAAATAATTATATAGACCTTTTATTTTTTTGAGTATATACCCAACTGATGTACATTATATAGAATTATCAACTTTTTTGCCGCACAAAAAAGTTGCAAAAACGCAATTACTAGAACTTTATACTTTAAAGATACGTATTAAATGTATGATAGTACTCAAAATTTGGGCTAAAAATGCAGTCTTTTTGGTTCTTTGTGCCGCACCTGCCTACGGCACGCAGAGCGAGGCAGACAGCGTCACAAAAGAACTGGGGTGTGGCACGACTATGTGCTTCGCAACAAAGCCCCGCAAATATCAAAATTTAAAAAATTTATTTTTTGACAAACTATAGTTGTTTAGGTATATTTTAATTAAGGCACATTAATATTAGCAAGCAGGTTTTCTATTATCATATCGCTGTTAATATTTTCTGCCTGTGCTTCATAGCTTATACTTATTCTATGTCTTAATATTTCATAAGCAACTGCTCTTATATCTTCAGGCATAACAAATCCTCTTCCCATCATCATAGCATTAGCCTTTGCTGCTTTTGTAAGGTATATTCCAGCTCTTGGAGAGGCACCATATTCTATATATTCGCTTTGAAGTTTATATTCTTTTGGATTTCTAGTGGCATCTATAATATTAACTATATAGTCGATTAATCTTTCTTCTATATGTATTTGATTAGCCAATTTTCTTAATTTTTCTATAGTTTCTATAGTAGTTATAGGTTTTAATTCTTCTGGTTTTGAAGAGGACATATTTTTTATAATGGTTTTCTCTTCGCTTTTAGTAGGATATTTTACTATTACTTTAAGCATAAATCTATCAACCTGTGCTTCAGGCAATGGATAAGTACCTTCCTGTTCTATAGGGTTTTGAGTTGCAAGCACCAAAAATACATCTGGCAGCTGATAAGTAGTATCTCCTATAGTAACCTGATGTTCCCCCATAGCCTCTAAAAGTGCTGATTGTACTTTAGCTGGAGAACGGTTTATTTCATCTGCCAATATTATATTTGAAAATATTGGTCCTTGTTTTGGTACAAATGCAGAGTTTTTTATATCGTAAATTTCTGTTCCCACAATATCGGCAGGAAGTAAATCTGGGGTAAACTGTATTCTTTTGTAGCTTGCATCTATAGTGCTTGCCAATGATTTTACAGTTAAGGTTTTAGCGAGACCTGGTACTCCTTCTAATAGTACATGCCCATCGCATATAATACCCAAAAGAAGTTTGTCTATCATATTTTCCTGACCGATTATTACTTTTTTTATTTCGCTTTTTATAGCCTGTACAACATCAAGTGCCATTTTTGAAGCTTCAGAAATAGCCTGCAAAGAATTATTTTCTGTCATGTCAACTTCCTATTTTATAGTTTTTTTATTTTCAAATGCTTTTTTATTAAAATTATGCTGTTCTTTTATAAACTTAAATATTAAAAAAGCTATAAGAATGATTATAACCCATTGTCCTATCATAATTAATATAAACCAAGAACTAAAAACTCTTATATTGTATTCTTTTATCAATTGTTCCTGAGGTACTAAACTGTTTCCTCTTTCTACATTATAGTATGCAGCTTCTAGTTCAGGTATTTTTAATTTTCCTTTTCTAATGGGCTTTAGTGTATAAGTTATTTTGTAATTCATAGTAGGAACTTCATTATCTTTATGTATAGTTTCCATTTCTATTTCTTTATTAATAACTTCAAAATCACTTATAGCATTTTCATTGATGCCAGACGGTTTGAACTTACCAGCATCTCCTGTATAAAGAAGAGAATATTCTATATTTTCCCATTCATACATACTTTTTTTATTAACTTTATCCTCCACTATTACTATAGGATATAATAGTACATTTACTGTTATCATTATTAAAAAAATATAGTATTTAATCATTGAAGTAGATTATACAAAAATGTAAAAAAAGTCAATACTTATCTTCTCAGCTTATTAAAATCAAAAGTATACGACAATGATACGCCTATACCAAAATAAAAGCCGCTTGCAAGCTGTTCCAAATACGGAGTAAAGTTTAATGAAAGACTTGCATCACTGTTAAGTACAAGATAAAGTCCTAATCCTAAATGATTAAGATATAAAAAAGCACTGTTATAGAAATCATAGGCTATATGATATTCTAAATATATACCTGCAAGAGAAAATCCAAATAAAGCTCCGGGGTATACTCCCAAAGCCATTTTAAGCCTTAAAGATTCTACTACACCTCTAGGATCGTTAAAATACATAGGAACTTCCAAATTGGCGTACATAGTTAAAAAATCTCCTAATCCTATTAAATAATGTATTTGCGGATTAAGACCGAATTTTTGTTTTGATGAACCTGGAAATAATACTTCAACTGCCCCTATAAACCCATTAAAAAACTGAAATCTAGGCATTATTGAAAACTGAGGCTCTCCCTCAACACCGACACCTAATTCTGGAAGATACGTCATAGGAAGTACTCTTGCAAATATATCAAAGTTTCTAAGTATACCAAAGTTAATCATAATAGGACTTGATAAGGTATATTTTTTAGTACCTATTCTATCATTATTAACATAAATAGTACCTCCCAAACGCAATGCACCTGTCATTCCAGTGTACATCTTATATGGAAAAGAATAAGCTAATGCTGATAATACAGACATTAAAATAAATGTAAAAATTAATTTTCTCATATATTAAAAATCTTCCATAGTATTTATATTCTTATAATACACTTAATACAAAAAAATATCAATAAATAATATTAATAAATAAATCATTTAATTTTCAAAAACATAGTATGTTATTAGTCCTAAATTTGACTTTTAAACAGTATATACTGGAACGATTTCATTTTGTCAACTGATGTACATTATATAGAATTATCAACTTTTTTGCCGCACAAAAAAGTTGCAAAAAACGCAATTAC
>NZ_CASEGO010000066.1 GCF_949287625.1 uncultured Brachyspira sp.
ACAATTATCAGGTAATATAGACTTTTTGAGAAGAATATACTATTATATATCTAAGAATATAGTAAGCGAAGTAGAAGAAAAAGAGCCTTATGATATAATTAGTGAGGTTATAAGCATTAATTTTGTAGACTTCAATATGGATTTTAGAGATGCAGGTAAGCCTCATAGATGCTTTAAGTTAATAGATATAGAAAATCAATCAGTTGTTTTAGACTTGATTCAGATGCATATAGTAGAAGTTCCAAGATTTAAGAAAATATTATATAATACAAATATAGAAGAGATTAAGAAAAATAAAATATTATCTTGGATAGAGTTTTTTACAGCTAAAGATTTGAATAAAGTTAAAGATAAATTAAAGGAGGTTAATAATATTATGCCTAAAGTAATTAATAAATACGAACGTTTTATATCAAGTGAAGATGAGATGGAAGTTTATAATGCTAGAGACGCATTTTTATATGGTCAGACTTTAATGTTAAGAAGAGAGCGTGAAGAGGGCTTGCAGGAAGGCAGAAGAGAAGAACAGATTGCTATAGCTAGGAGTTTCAAAAATGCTGGTATAGATATAAAGATTATTAGCGAGAATACTGGGCTTAGCATAGAAGAAGTGGAAAAATTATAATTTAATATTACTTGCAAAAATTGTTTAATTTTTACACTATAATGTTTTATAATTATAAAATCAGAATTTGTTAAAGTAAGCAGCATGTATTTTTATTAATAGTAAAGTGTATAAAATAATTCTTGTTTTTACTATTATATTTTTGATATACTCGCTAAAAGTCTAATTATAAAAAATTTATTTTGTTAAAACATTTATAGGATTGCCTTGCAAAAATGCCTTTATATTTTTATAAACTTTATGCATAAGTCTTGTTCTAGCCTCCAAAGTATTTCCTGCGAAGTGTGGGGTGATGTAGCAGTTTTTTGCTGTAAGTAAAGGATTATCTTCTGAAGGAGGTTCTTTTGCAAGTACATCAAGTCCTGCTCCTGCTATTAAATTATTATTCAAAGCATATGCCAAGTCTTTTTCTACTATTACGCCTCCTCTTGAAGTATTTATCAAAAAGGCTGTTTTTTTCATTTTCGAAAGTAAGTTTATATCAATTAAATTTTCTGTTTCTTTATTTAAAGGCGTATTTAAAGATAAAAAGTCGGCTCTTTCGAAAAGCTCTTCTATACTAGATGCATTTTCGAAACCTTCTTTTTTGCTTCTTGAATATACTAAAACTTTCATTCCCATAGCTGAAGACATTTTGGCTACTTCTCTTCCTATATCTCCGAAACCAAATATTCCAATAGTTTTATTTTCAAGCTCCATTAAAGGGTATGAGCTAAATGAATAATCTTTGCATTTTACCCAATCTCCATTATGTACTTGATTATTATGTTCAACTATCCTAAAAGATAATGACAATACAAAAGCCATAACAAGCTGAGCTACAGACTGAGGTCCGTATCCTCTTACATTGGTAACAGTTATTCCAAGTTCTTTTGATGATTCTATATCTACTGTATTATATCCAGTAGCAAGCATACCTATATATTTTAAATTGGGCAAAGACTGCATTAATTTTCTGTCAATAACAACCTTGCTGTTTAATATTCCCCAAGCATCATAAGCTATTTCTTTTACTTTGTCATAATCTGTTCTATCATATACTTTTAAATCGGCTATGCTTTCTATTTCACCCCAAGATATATCACCAGGATTTAATATACCTCCATCCAATACTACGATTTTGGGTTTACTCATAACTTCTCCTTTTAAATATTAAAAAATCTCGCTTATTATTATATGTGAGCTAAAGCTGTCATATGTTCGATTTTAGTTTTATATATAATAAATACTTATCAATTTTTTGATTAAGTTATACTAAAAATTTTTAAGTTTGTCAATTTTTTATTGTTCTTTTTCCCGCATTCGCTCTGCGGGCTTCGCCAAAAGAACCTTATATCCTCTACAAGCTCGGATACGCTTCGCGAAAGTGCAAGTGTAAAAATAATACTAAATAGTACTAATTATGTTTTACATGTAGAATAAATTGTAAAATTTAGACAGAAATATAGCCTTTCGCTACCGAAGGTACGCAGAGCGGGCGGACTGTGCCTGCTTCTCGCCGCAGGCGTACTTCGTATGTGCCACACCTGCCTACGGCATGCAGAACGAGGCGGACAGCGTCACAAAAGAACTGGGGTGCGGCACGACTGTGTGCTTCGCAGCAAAGCCCCGCAAATATCAAAATTTAAAAAATTTATTTTTTGACAAACTGTATTTGTTTAGGTATATATTATTTTATTCATATGATGAATATATATTTTAATTCTAATTAGTTAATGATGATATAATTAATTTTTATATATTTATATACCATATTGACATAATGATTAAGTAATAATATCATTCAAATAAAATATTAGGATAAAAAATAATAGGGAGTTATATATTGAGAAATTTAAATCTTGATGAGGATATATTAAAAGAATATTTGCTTGATGATTTTAATAATGAAGATAGTTCTTTAATAGCAGATGAATTATCGGAAAGACTTTCTGATTATGATGTAATAGAATTAGAAATAGGATGCGGCAATGGAAAGTTTATTACAGAGCTTGCTATGAAAAGTAAAGATAAATATTTTATAGGAATAGAGTATTCATATAAAGCTGCTAAAAAAGCTGTATCAAAGGCTTATAAAAGAGATATAAAAAATCTTACTATTATATTTGGAGAGGCCAACAATGTTATAGATAAATATTTAAACGGCAAATATGTTTTTGATAAAATATATTTAAACTTCCCAGATCCTTGGCCTAAGAAAAAGCATGCCCATAGAAGAATATTTAATAAAGAGTTTTTAAATAAAATATATCCTTTGCTTAAAGATGACGGAATATTTTATTCAGTTACAGATGATGATAATTATGCTTTGGAAATAATGAACCCTATATATAAAGAAGTTAATAATTTTAAGAATATTTTAGATAATGATTATGTTCATAAGCTGGAAGGATACGGAGTTACGCTTTATGAGGAGAAGATGAGGGCTATTGGACATGATATATATTTTTTTGCTCATATTAAGAATATATGATTAGGTTTTTATATTTATTATGAGATTAATCAAATTATTTAATTGTTTTATATTTCTCTTTATTTTAGTTTCCTGTGTCAGTGATGATTATGATGATAAGCCAGTTATAGTGAGCATAATAAAGGAAGAAAATACAAAAAAATTTAATGCTATAGAAAAAGGACTAATAGATCAAATATCATTAGACAAACTTAATGTAAAAATTAATTTTTATACTTCAAATGGAGATGATGCTTCTATTATAGAAATAGCTAATAATGTTCGGGAGGATAATTCCAGTATAGCGGTTGTTATAGGGGAGGAGGCTGTTTTACTTTCTATGAATATAATAGTACCTCAGTCTATATTATTTGCAGGCTGTTTTGATAATTTATCTTTATCTGCTATAGAAAAAAACCGAGTACAGAATAATAATATAACAGGAGTTTACGGCAATTTAGATATTACTAAATATTTAAAAATAATATCTGAAAATGGGGTAAATAGTTTGGGATATTTATATAGTAAAGACTCTGAAGTTTCAAAGAATATTTCTGAATATTTAAGCAAATACTGCAGCGATGAAAATATTCATTATTATCCTATAGCTTTAGAAGCGGATTATACTATCAATGATATAGAGAATATCATATCATCTTTAGATATAGATTATTTATTTACAGCCAAAGATGATTACATAAATGATAATATTTATAATATAGATCATTTATGCAGGAAATATTCTATACCAATAATAAATACAGATATAGAAAATGCCTTAAATGCTGATATCCTTTTTTCACTTGACTGCAACTATTATTATCTTGGCAGAAAACTTGCAGAACTTTTAAAAGAGGTTATTGATAATGGAGGCAGTACCGATTCTATAGATTTTATTGAAGTCTCTGATTCTTATAGAGTGCTTATCAATAAAGATACAGCAAAATTATACAGGATAAATTTGACAGAAAAAATATTGAAAGACAGTTATTTTATAATAGAAGATAAAAATATTATAAGATGATAATTTTTTATTAAATCTTTCTTAATAATGTGTTTAATGTATAAAATAATTGTATAAATATTATAATAAATCCTGTGTTATGTTAATTCTGCTTGACAAAATTAGCACTTTATAGTATTATAGTCTATACTTTATATTGTAAAATGTGACTATTATCTATTTTGAGTTAATAGCCTTTAATAAATTTTTAAGGAGAAATAAAAATGGCAGTACCAAAGCATAGAAAATCGAAATCTAAAAAAAGATCAAGACAAGCCGCTAATGATAAAAGATTCTTAGGTTCATTATCAATCTGTCCTCAATGCGGAGCAGAAAGAATGCCTCATAGAATTTGTCCTGAATGCGGTTTCTATAAAGACAGAGTAGTAAAAGCTCCAAAAAGCCAAAATGCAGGCTGATAAAAATTAAAATTAACTAGGAAATATTATGAATTTAGCCATAGATGTAGCCAGCGGAGAAAAACCTCTCGAAGAATTAGTTCTCGGGGCAGTTAATGCTTTAGCAGAAAATAATGATATAAATTTAATATTAGTAGGAAATGAGAAAAGTATTACTAAAGTTTTATCTAAAGCCAAATATGATCATAAACGTGTGGATATAAGACATACAGATGAAATAATAGATATGAATGAAAGTCCTGCTAATGGTATAAAACATAAAAAGAATGCTTCAGTTTTGATGGCTGCACGTTTGGTTAAAGATAAAGAAGCTGATGGTTTCTTTTCACCAGGTAATACAGGTGCTACACTTGCAGCAGCACTTACAGAAATAGGCCGCTTAAAAGGTGTTATGCGTCCTCCTCTCATATCTACACTTCCGAAATTCGGCGGTGAGTTCTGTATGCTTGATATGGGTGCTAATGTGGACTGTACTCCAGACTATATGGTTCAGTTTGCTGTTATGGGCAGAGTATTTGCAAAAAGATATTTAAAGATAGAAAATCCTAGAGTTGGTCTTCTTAATATAGGAGAAGAGGATTCTAAGGGTAATGCAGATACTAAAAAGATTTTTGAACGTCTGCAAAAGATGAAAAAAATAAACTTTATAGGCAATGTTGAACCTAATGATATGCTTAAGTCTGATTGTGTTGATGTTGTAGTTGCTGACGGATTTGATGGTAATATAGTATTAAAAACTATAGAGGGTACAGCTGCTTTGGTTGTAAATATGCTTAAATCCGAAGTTAAGAAAAATCCTGTAAGTGTTATGGGCGGGCTTATGATGAAGCCTGTATTTACTAATTTAAAATCTAAAATGAGTTCTGATTCTTATGGTTCTGCTATACTATTGGGCTTGAATGGCGGTGCTTTTGTTGGGCATGGTAAAACAAGCGGAGTAGGTATGAAAAACGCTGTGCTTAATATGTATAGATTCTTAGATGCCAAAGTTAATGAAAAAATAGCTAAAGAACTATATGATTCTGGAGCTAAGAGAAGAATATTTTAAAAAAAATTATAAATAATACATTTGTTATTAAAGGAATTTTGTAATGGTATACATTAAATCTTGTAAAAGCATTTATAAAAAAGAGCAAACCAATATGGCCGCTTCTGATTTGGCTTTGATTCCTATTAATGAGGTTATAAAAGATATAGATGCTGCTGAAATAGATGCTATTATTTGTGCCACTGTTACTAAAGATTATGTTTATCCTTCAACTGCCTGTATATTAGCAGGAAAAATTAAGGCTTCTAATGCTTTTTGCTTTGATATAGAAAGTGATTTTACTGGTTTTTTATCAGCATTAAGATTAGCTTATGCTTTTGTAAAGAGTAATAGATATAAAAATATTTTAGTTACAGCTGCTGAATCGTTTTATATATGCGATGATAAAAATAGATTTGATGATGCAAGTGTTGCTGCACTTGTTACTAATGAAAAATCTGATATACAAATAGATTTTATAGATTCTGTAACTGATGGAAGTGCTTTGGAAAATTGCTATATTCCTATGGGCGGAACTGCTAAGCCTTATACTAAAGAAGGCGTATTAAATAAAGAACACTTCATATCCATTAAAGACAGCGGCATTTTTGAAGAAGAGGCAAAAAAAGCTGCTTTATATGTTAAAGATATTTTATCTGCTAATAATATAGAGCCTAACTATTATATACCTTCTTATTCAAGTAAAGCTGCTTATGATAATTTTGTTAATGCTTTATCAGTAGATAAGAATATGGTTTATTCAAAAATGGAAGATGCTCATTCTTCTTTAAGTGCTTCTTCTGGTGTGGCATTATCTATGGCTTTGGAGGACGGATTTATTAAAAAAAATAGTAAGGTAGCTGTATGCGGTTACGGAAGCGGTTATACCAAATCTGTAGCTGTTATTTCTATAAATTAAACAATTATAATTAAATTAATAATAGTGTTTTAATTAATTTTATTAAATGAAGGATTGATAATATGAAATTAGGTAAATTTCGTTTTGGCGGAGTACATCCAAATGATAGTAAAGATACTGCCGAAATCTCTTCATCTGCTCTCTCTGCATTACCTAAAACAGTTTTAATATCTATGGCTCAGCATATAGGTGCTCCTGCTAAAATGTTAAAAAACAAAGGTGATAAAATAAACAGAGGCGAGCTCATAGGCGAGGCAGGAGGATATGTTTCTGGTAATGTGCATTCTTCTGTTACTGGAACTGCTGCTTCTATAGATATAGCTCCTAATCCCTTGGGACGCGGTGCTAATGCTTTACTTATTAATGTTGATAGTACTGCTGACAATTTGGCATACTATGAAAACTCAAATTATATGTCATTATCAGCAGAAGAAATGGCTAAAAAGATACAGGCAGCTGGTATAGTTGGTATGGGCGGAGCTACTTTCCCTACTAATGTTAAAGTTGATGGTGCGGCTAAGGGCGGCTGCGATACTTTAGTTATCAATGGTGTAGAATGCGAGCCTTATATTACAAGCGACTACAGACTTATGATAGAATATACCCAAGATTTATTTAAGGGTATTGAAATATTAAGAAAAATTATTCCTTCTGTAAAAAGAACTGTTGTCGGTATAGAAAATAACAAGCCTAAAGCTATAGAAGAAATGACAAAAATTGGAAAAGAGCATAATGTTGAAGTTATGCCTTTAAGACTTCGTTATCCTCAGGGTGCTGAAAAAATGCTTATTGATGCTGCTACTGGAAGAGTTGTTCCAGTAAGCAAACTTCCTATGGATGTTGGAGTTTTAGTTGTCAATGTTGCTACTCTCTATTCTATATATGAGGCTGTTGCTAAGGATAAACCTCTTATAGAGAGACTTGTTACTGTTTCTGGAGACGCTATAAAAGAACATAAAAATGTTTGGCTTCCTCTTGGTACTCCTATTTCACATGTTGTAGATGAATGCGGCGGTATTACTGCTGAAAATGTTCTTGTACTAGCAGGCGGTCCTATGATGGGTACAAGTGTTCCTAATATAGATCAATGTGTTAATAAAGGTACTAACTCTCTTCTTTTCTTGGATAAAGATAAAATGCCTAAAGAAGTAGAATATCCTTGTATTAAATGCGGAAGATGCGGCAATGCATGTCCTTTAAGATTATCTCCTACTGAAATCGCTCATACTGCTAAGGCTAAAATTAAAGATAAATTGAATGATTTAGATATAGCAACCTGCTTTGAATGCGGCAGCTGTTCATATATATGTCCTTCAAAGATTCCTTTGGTGCAGTGGATTAGATTTGGTAAAGATTTGCTAAGAAGATAAATTAAGGAGATAATAATGAAATTTTATACAGAATCGTCTCCTCATATAAAAGACGGAGATACTACTAATAAGATAATGTTAAGAGTTATTATAGCTCTTTTACCAGCTGTTATATATAGTATTGTTTTGTTTGGTGCAAGAGTTATAGTTCTATATCTTACTGCTATTATAACTTGTATTGTTTCTACTATAATAGTAAAAAAAGTAAGAAAAAAACCTTTAGTTCCAGATTATGCTGTAACAGTTACTGCTATACTTCTTGTTATGACGCTTCCGCCTTCTGCTACTATTACTATGGTTGTAATAGGGAGTGTAATAGCTATAGTTTTTGCTAAAGAAGTTTTCGGCGGATTAGGTTCTAATATATTCAATCCTGCTTTAGTTGGAAGGGCTTTCTTACAGGTTGCTTTCCCTGCTCAAATGACTATGTATCCTGCTCCTGCTAGAGTTCCTTTTTTGGATTTATTTGCTCCTGGTCTTCATAATTTAGTTAATACTGTTACAGGCGGTACTCAAACTATAGATATGATGAACGCTTTAACTCAGGCAACACCTTTAACTTTTATGAAATTCACTTACAATGCTAATATAAGTACTTCATTAGCTGAACAAATAGGTTTTGAATCTCATTATTATTTACAGATGCTATTAGGAAGTACTTCAGGTGCTATAGGCGAAACTTCATTCTTACTTCTTTTAATAGGCGGTATATATTTGCTTGCTACTAAAACTATAGATTGGAGAATTCCTTTGGGTATGTTTATTTCTTTAGTTGCTGTGAGTCTTATGCTTTGTTTAGCAACTCCTGGAAAATATCCTTCTCCTATATATCATGTATTAGCTGGAGGTTTCGGACTTGGTGCTTTCTTTATGGCTACTGATATGGTTACTTCGCCTTCAAGCCATTTAGGTGCTTGGATATACGCTCTTTTAATAGGTGCTGTTCTTGCTATATTAAGAGCTTTCGGTTCTTCTCCTGAATATATGATGTATTCTATACTTATAGGAAATATGTTTATGCCTTTGATTGCTATGCTTACTCGTCCTTTGCCTTTCGGTAAAAAAGAGTTCCTTGCTATTAATAAAGCTAATGCTCAGAAAGAAGGAGGTAAATAATGAAAAAAGAAGTTGGTTATACTGCTGTTATTTCAGTTACTATTACTGCATTGCTTGCTGGTTTTTTACTTTCATTCGTATATTCTTCTTTTGAAAAAGATATATTGGCTAACAATGAAAAAACTGTACTTAATGGTGTAAAAGCTGTTATTGAAGGTGCTGATGAACTTGAAGGACCTTTAAAAGAAAATTCTGCTTATGAATATTACATTGGAAGAAAATCTGACGGTACTGTAGTTGGATATGCTATGCTTGCTTCTGCCGGCGGATATAACGGACAAAATAAAGTGCTTGTTGGCTTTGATGCTAATGCTGAGGTAATTACTGCTATAGTTGTTACAGAGCAGGCTGAAACTCCTGGGCTTGGTGCTAAAATTACTGAGGCTAGTTTCAGAGATCAATTCAAAGGTCAGAGTACTATAGTTCCTTTAAGCGTTGTAAAAGGAATAAAGCCTGAGGAAGCACAAGAGGCTCAGATAGCTGCTATAAGCGGTGCTACTATATCCTCTGCTTCTGTTGTTAATGCGGTTAATAGTGCTAAAGATGAGGCTGTGAATTTATTTAAAAATTAAAAGTTATATATATTCTTAAATTAAAAGGCTTATAAGATGTGTGTATATTCATTTTATAAGCCTTTTTATTTTATTATTTAGTATATATCTAAACAAATATAGTTTGTCAAACTTTAGTTATTTATGAATGTAATTATGATTTATTTGTAACATAATATATTTTTGTTAATCAGTAAAATATGTTTTAGATGTATAGTAAATTACTTATTTGGTTAATAATAGGTAATTAGCCGCACGTATCGTTGACATTTGATAAGAATAAATTATACAGTGCGGGAAGGTGCCGCAGCTCGCGGTTGACAAACTTAAAAATTTTTAGTATATAATATTTAATTTAAATTATTTTTACTCATAAACTCCAAAGCCGTTTTTATATTCTCATTTGCTAATGAAACAATACATTTTACTATCAATTTTTTATCATCTTTATTTGACATGTTATATGCTTTTTCAAAGTAAGTATAAGCCTCTTCATTTAGTTTATCAATGGTATTATTCATCTTATTAATCTGTATTTTAATATATGCTATGCTGTTATGAGCAAGTGCATGCTTATCATTTAATTTTATTGCTTCATTAAAACAAAATAATGCTTCATTATAATATTTTAAAGCATTTTCTTTATCATTCATAGTCTGATATATATTAGCCAATTTTGTAATAGTATATCCCATACTGTCATATATTGAGGCATTGGTTAAATTGTCTTCTATATCTAAAGCAAGACCTTTGTTATAATAAACTAATGCATCATTAAGGAGTTCTATAGCCTTATTAATGTTTCCATTTTTAAGTTCATTATTAGAATATTTTGTCTTTGAAAAACCTATTCCATTATAGGCATTTAAATAATTGGAGTTAATATCAAGTGCTCTTATAAAGTCTTCAAAGGCTTCATTATATAGTTTTAATCCTACCTTACTTAGTCCTCTGTTATAGTATGCATCTAATGCATTATTATCTATTTCTATAACTTTGCTGTAATATTCTATTGACTTTTTATATTCTTCCATATAGTCATAGCATATACCTATATTAAGATAGGCGTCTGTATTTTCTTTATCAAGTTCTATAACATTTTTAAAATCTTCTATAGCTTCATTATATAGATTAATTTCCATTTTAGCTAAAGCTCGGTTATAGTATGCCTCTAATGAATGATTATCAAGCTCAATAACTTTAGTATAGTATTTTACAGCATTATCATAATCTTCCAAACATTCATAAGATAAAGCTAAATGATAATAAGCATATACATTTTCATTATCAAGTTCTAATACTCTCTCAAAATCTTTAATAGCTTCTTCATAATTTTCAGTTCTGTAATATATAATTCCCCTTTCATTATAAGCATCAATATATTCATTATTTAATTCAATAGCCTTGTTAATATATTTTAAAGCCTCATCAAATTCATTTAAATAAAAATTGGTAAGCCCTCTAAAATAATAAAACTCACTGTTCTCATCATACAAAGAAATAGCCTTATCAAAATCTTCTAAAGCCTCTCTGTATAAATGTATTCTTCCCTTTAATAAAGCCCTGTTATTGTATAAATAAGCATCATTTTGTTCCAGCTCTATAGCTTTATTATAATCTTCTAATGCTTCATCATACATCTGCATTTCATTTTTGATAAGTCCTCTGTTATTGTAAGAGTATGTATCATCTGGATTAAGATCTATAGCTTTGTCATAATCTTTTAATGCTTCTTCGTATAATTCTAAAGCCTCTTTTGCTAATGCTCTGTTATAATAGATATATGATATATTTTCATCTTTTTCTATTATTTTTGTATAGTATTCAATAGCTTCTTCATAATTACCCAATTTATATTCAATAAGTCCAGCGTCATTGTAAATACTTATAATATTTTCTGGATCAAACTCTATTGCTATTTTATAATCTTCTCTTGCTTCATCATATAACTCTAAATTACTTTTTGAAAGCCCTCTGAAGTAGTAGGCATTTGATGCATTAGAATCAAGCTCTATAGATGTATTAAAATCATTTATTGCCTCTTCGTACAAACCTAAATAAAACTCACTTAATGCTTTAAAATAAAATGCTTCGCTGTCATCTTCTCTTAATTGTATGAGTTTATTAAAATCGGATAAAGCCTCTTCATATCTTTTTAAATATGATTTAGAATGTCCTCTATAATAATATATATCTGCAATATATTCTTCTTCCGTTTTTTCTATTAAAGATAAAGCCAAGTCAAAATTTTTAATGGCCTCTTCATAGTTTGCCAAATAAAAATATCCAAGTCCCACATAATATACAGCCTCAAAATCATCTTCATCAAACTCTAATACTTTTTTAAAATCTTCAATACCTTCTTCATATCTTTTTAAATATGATTTTGAATGTCCCCTGTTATAATATGCATCTGCTTTATCTGGAGATAATTCTATTACCTTGTCAAAATCTTTAATAGCCTCTTCATAATTTTTCAAATTAAACTTTGATATAGCTCTGTTATAATATGCGTCAACTAATGTATTATGAGTGATGTTTATCTCTTCATCATCTATATTTCTCTCTTCGTCTTCATTTTTATTATCATCATAAGAATCACTATATATAATAAACTCTCCGTCAGAATATGCTATAATATCCTTATTATAAATATCTATAATTTCATCTAAATAAGTTATTGCTTTGTTATAGTCATTATTACTGAATGCTTCATGTCCTAAATTGAATAATCGCTCTATATTTGATTTATCATCATTATTCATTATAATAAACTCGCATTTTTTTAATATTATTGATTTTTTTATTATATATAAAAATAATAATAATTACTATATATAATAAAAAAAATATTATAAAAATACTTTAGATAGTTATAACTATAATAAAAAATAGTTAGTATTATTCATTGACGTTTTTTTATTTTCACTTTAGATTTACATTATACTATTATAAATTTTGACAAAGCATTTTTTTTAAATATAATATATCATATATATAATATTTTAAGAAAACTAATAAAAAATGGAGGTAATAATATAATGGCCAAAGGTAGAGTGAGCATTGACAGAGAGCAATGCAAGGGCTGTTCTAATTGCATATCAGTTTGTCCTACTAAGATATTATATTTAGATAAAGAAAATATGAATTCTTGGGGGTATTATCCTGCAGCAGTTACAGATATGGATAAATGCATAGGCTGTGCCAATTGTGCTATGATGTGTCCTGATATATGTATAAAAGTTGAAAGACTGGATAAAGAGGAGGGTAATAAATAAATGGCTAGAAAGTTAATGAAAGGAAATGAGGCTATGGCAACAGCGGCTATTACTGCAGGATGCAAATGTTTTTTTGGTTATCCTATTACACCGCAAAATGAAATACCAGAGTTTATGTCTAAGGCTATGTATGAATCAGGCGGAGCTTTTGTACAGGCAGAAAGTGAGGTAGCTGCTATTAATATGGTTTACGGGGCTGGCGGAGCAGGAGTAAGAGCTATG
Source organism: uncultured Brachyspira sp. (assembly GCF_949287625.1). Lineage (GTDB taxonomy): Bacteria > Spirochaetota > Brachyspiria > Brachyspirales > Brachyspiraceae > Brachyspira. The sequence continues at coordinate 12,983 of NZ_CASEGO010000066.1, forward strand.
ACTTCTTCTTCTTCACCTGGTATTGCTTTAAAGCAGGAGGGTATATCATATTTGGCTGGTGCTGAAGTTCCTGCAGTTATACTTAATGTTATGAGAGGAGGACCTGGACTTGGAAGTATACAGCCTGCTCAAAGCGATTATAATATGATGACTAGAGGAGGAGGAGACGGAGATTATAATTGTCCTGTTTTGGCACCTGCTAATTTGCAGGAAGCTGCTGATATGATAATGGAAGCATTTGATATAGCAGATCATTATAGAACTCCTGTTTATGTGGCTGCTGACGGTTATATTGGGCAGATGATGGAGCCTGTGGAAATTATTTATAAACCTAAATATGAGCTTAAAGAAAAAACTTGGGCTGCTAATGGTATGCGTGGTAAGAGAGGAAAAAATCTTGTAAACTCCCTTTATTTAGAGCCTGAATTATTATACAAGCATAATATACATTTGCAGGAAAAATATGCTGAAATAAAAGAAAAAGAAGCAAGAGCAGAAAAATACTTTACAGATGATGCTGAGCTTATATTTGTATCATATGGTACAATGTCTAGGGTTGTAAGAGGTGTTGTTGATAAACTTAGAGAGGAAGGTAAAAAAGCTGGTATGATACGTCCTCAGACTTTATGGCCTTTTCCTGTAAAAGCATTTGATAATCCTAATTGTAAGATGTATGTTTCTATAGAGATGAGTATGGGACAGATGATTGATGATATAAAATTGGCATGCGAATGCAAAGCAGAAGTTAAATTTTACGGAAAAGCAGGAGGATTAGTACCTACTGCTCATGAGATAATAGAGAATGTTAGAGGTTTTTCTGGGGGTATAATATGATAGTATTTGAAAAGTCAAAAGGTTTAACGGATGATAGAACACATTATTGCCCTGGCTGTATGCATGGCACTTCGCAGAGAATAGTTGCCGAATGCTTGGAGGAGCTTGGGGTATTGGATAGAACGGTAGGTATAGCTTCAGTAGGCTGTTCCGTACTTGCTTATAAATATTTTAATTGTGATATGCAGCAGGCAGCACATGGAAGAGCACCTGCAGTTGCTACTGGAGTAAAAAGAGCAGTTCCAGATAGTATTGTATTTACGCTTCAGGGTGATGGAGACTTGGCCGCTATTGGTACAGCTGAGATAATACATGCAGCAGCACGCGGAGAGAACATAACAGTAATATTTTTGAACAATGCCATTTATGGTATGACAGGCGGGCAGATGGCACCTACTACTTTGGAAGGTCAAAGAACTACAACAACTCAGGCTGGAAGAGATTTTCACAGAGCTGGTAAGCCTATAAGAGTATGCGAGATGCTTGCTACTTTAGAGGGCGCTACTTTTGTTGAGAGAGTTGCTTTAGACAGTCCTGCAAATATTAGAAAGGCTAAAATTGCTGCAAAAAAGGCTTTTGAACATCAGATTGCAGGAAAGGGTTTTTCTATAGTAGAAATGCTTACAAGCTGTACTACTAACTGGGGAATAGCACCTACTGAATCTCATAAATGGATAAGAGAATATATGATACCTCATTATCCTCTTGGTAATTTTAGAAATGATGCTTAAAAAAGGAGGGAATATATGAGTACAGAAAGAATTATTTTTGCAGGCTTCGGCGGACAGGGTGTTATGTCTATGGGACAGATGATAGCCTATGCTGGAATGATAGAAAATAAGCATGTTACTTGGTGTCCTTCTTATGGTCCTGAGATGAGAGGAGGTACTGCTAATTGTTCGGTAGTTGTAAGTGATGAACTTGTGGGTTCTCCTATGATTTCTCATGATGCTAGTGCAGCAGTTATCATGAATCTTCCTTCTCTTACCAAATTTGAAAAAGATGTTCTTCCTAATGGAATACTTTTAATAAATTCATCTTTGATAGATAAAAAGGCTTCAAGAGATGATATAAAAGTTGCTTATGTTGAAGCAAATAAAATAGCAGGCGATATAGGTAATCCTAAATCTGCTAATATGGTTATGCTTGGTGCTTTGCTTACACTTCATAATATAGTATCATTTGATAGTGTTCAGCAGGCATTTTTAAAAGTATTCGGCGAACGTAAGAAAGATTTTTTACCTAGCAATGAAAAGGCTTTGAATGCAGGACGCGATGCTGTGCAAGATTTGGTTTCTTAAAATAAAAATAATAAATACAAAAATAAAAGGTGTGCATATTTATTCATGCATGCCTTTTTTTATTAAAAAAATCATAATAAATCAATATAAATGCTTGAAAAAAAAAAAAAAAAAAAATAGTAAAATATTGCAAAATACATATACAAGCATGTAAAAATATTTTAACTTTAAGGAGTTTAATATGTCAATATTAAAAACTATTTTTGATATAGTATCAACAGTTGCAGATGTAACAAAGGAAGCACAAATGACTTCAAAGATGAGTGATACAGAAAGATATCAGTATAATGAAATAAAAAAACTTAAAGAAGAAATAAAAAAATCAAATAATAAAAAATAATTTCTTTATTTATGAATAATAATAAACATAATTTGTATAAGTATATTATTAAAGTTAATTTTTTAGTATATACCTAAACAATTATAATTTGTAAAAAATTAATTTTTTTTAATTTGAAATATTTGCATGGATTTGTCCCCACTCTGCGTGCCTTTGGTATCAACTTTTTTGTGCGGTAAAAAAGTTGATAATTTCTATATAAAGTGTATCTGTTAACAAAATAAAATTGTTTCAATATATATTAAAAATAACAATTATAGCCTCTGTACTTTAGTAGTGCAGGGGTTTTTTATTATTTTAAAAATATTTGGGGGCGGGTGGGCGGGTTAATTAGATTGTAAATAAGGGCTGTATTATATTTTTTCTTCGGCACTGCTTATGAATTTATTAAAAGACGTATATATCGGTATAAAAATATACGCTAAATAAAAATAGTATAATAATTTTTTTAAAAAATATGTATTTTACAGCAAAAAATGATATTTTCATAT
>NZ_CASEGO010000067.1 GCF_949287625.1 uncultured Brachyspira sp.
ATAGGTATTCCTTTTTGTTTGTTGTGATAATTTAAATTATAAGGAATACCTCCTTTTTTTAAACTAAAACTGTGCAATATCTATGGCTCTTAAACAATATTTTTTAATAATACACTAAAATATGTAATTTTTATATTCTTTTATATAATTTTCAACATCTGATATATTTATATTTTTTAAAGAGTCTATTTCTATATGTTTTACCTTTTTAAGTTCTGAACATATATCATTATTAGACATATTTATATTAAGCATATTTTTTATATCATCTATTTTATATAATAATTTAAGCGTTTTTATGTTTTTGTGAAATAAGGTTTCCATTTGTAATATAGAATAAATAATAATTATTAATTTTTTATTTAATTCTTTTGTATTTATAGATTTAATTTTTAATATGGCATTATGTACTTTCATAGATGCCATTTTAATAAAATTCATTCTTAATGTTCTGTCCTTATCTATCATTTTAACTAATTCTTTTTTGCTTATAATATTAATTACTGAATCTTCAAGAATGATTGCCGTAGTTAGAAGAGGCTTATATTCAAGAGAAGGGTGATATCCGTTAATAATATATCCATTTGAGTAAACTGTTCTTATAGTTTGTTTTTCATTTAAAATACTATAAATTCCTACCTTACCAGACATAATGATATATATATGATTACTTGAATCAATTTCTGAATATAGACAGTATCCCTTTTTAAACTTAAAAGTTGTTCTATTTATATGTTCAGGTTTTTCAGCTGCTTCTATTTCATTTAATATTTTTTTTATTTCATATGTATCATTATTATCTGGAAACATATGCAAATATTTTGAAGCCATTTTATGAACAACATCTGTATAACCATTATCTTTATAAATTTTTATCATAGTTAATATATCATCTTTATTGTACAAATCTACTTTATTTTTAGCAAGAATTGTATAATATTTACTAAGCCAAGTTTCCAAGACAAGATAAAGATAATCATATATTTTATTTAGTAATTCTTCATTATTGATATTAATGATATTGTCTGTTTTTATTTTTATTACTTCTGTTTCTTCTGCAGCCTCTATAGTAGAAAAATACGGCTCATCTATGATGGAAGAGACTAACCCTAAAATACTTCCTTTTTCATTATTATACTTATAAGACTTATAAAAATCATTGTAGCATATAGTTTTGCCTTTAAGGATTATATAAAAATAATTTAAAGGTTTCTCTCCAGACTTTATAATAATATCATCTTTATTAAATTTGATGGTATCATATTTAGACATAATACTCCTATGTAAAAAAACACTATTATTTTTTGAGACTACACTATTATCAATTATTCACACTATATTAGGCGGCTATTATAATATAAAGGATAATTATGTCAATATTTTTAAAAAAAATTTAATATTTTTTATTTTTTTAAAACAAAAATTAAGAATTTTAGAAAATATTATTCTATTATATTTGAAGTAGAGTTTCTTTTTCTATACATATTATACTCATTAAAGAAATTCTGAATATTCGGAATAATTATTTTGTCTTCTCTCGAAAATAATATTACTTTTGTTTTATTCATTTCTGATTTTATATAATCTGTATTTTCAATTCCTACCATAGCACATATATCATTAGCCGTATATGGAAGTTCCAAAAAGTCAGCATTTTTATCAAATAATAATGCTGTTTTTGTAAATGAATATATCATGTTGTAAAATTTACCCACTCTGCTTTTTATACTTATGCTGTAGCTTTTTATAACTGTATTATATATTCTTCTTGCCATAATATTTACTAAATGATACTGAAGTTTTGTATTTGTAGAAGCAAGTTTCAAAAAGTCTTCTTTATTTACTATTTGCAATACTGTATCTTCCAATACTATGCAGGTTGTAAGAAGAAATTTATTTCCAAGTATAGGCTTGTATCCTATAATATTTCCGCTTGTGAATATAATTCTTGTTATGAGTCTTCCATCAAATACGCTGTATACTCCTACTTTTCCGTCTCTTATCACATAAAGTTCGGTATTACTTTCCAACTCAGAGAATATACAGCTTCCAGCCTTATACTCAAATAAATTATTACTTATTTGTAATGGAGCTTCTATTTTTTCATCTTTTTCTATTGATGATATTTTGTTATTTACTTCGCTATGGTCTTTATCTGGGAACATTTCTATTATTTTTTTATACATGTATAGGGCAGCAGATTTAAGTCCGTTTTTTTCGTATATTTCTGCTATTTCAAAAGCATTATTTTCTTTATAGCTTCCTATATTTAATGTTTCAGCCAATTTATAAAAATATTTTCCAAGCCATATCTCCATAAACTTTATTAAATGCTTATATATACTTTCTATTATTTTAGTATCTTCAATAGCATATATATCTTTTATATGTATTTCTATTAATACAGCATTTGTTGCAGCAATAGCAGTTGAATAATAAGGTTCTGATAATATAGCTGGAACTATTCCTATTATTTCTCCTCTTGTAAATTCAAAATTTGTATTTTCTATAACATAATTTTTATCTATTATAGTACCTTCTTTAATTATATAAAATACATCTTTTGAATTTTCTCCAGCCACAAATACAGCAGAGTCTTTTTTAAACTCAACAACATTAAAATCTATCATAATAATACCCCCTAAACTTTATATATAATATTATACTTTATAATTTTGATATAACAAGAATATATAATTATTTTTTACTATTAAAAATCATTATTTTTGATAGTAAATATTTTGTTATTGAATGAATCTTCTATTATTATATTATCTTCTTTGAAATATGCCTTATATGTAAAACACAAATCATGATTGTATTTATCGAATATTAATTGTTTTATGCTAACTATATTAATATAATTCTGATTTTCAAATATATTATTGGAAAAGTTATATAACATATAATCAAATACTCTTTTATATGCTCCATTATCTTCTTTAGTGATATAAAATCCGTAGAAAAGTATTTTATTGTTATAGTATTCAAAGTCTATAAAAACCCAAATACCATTAAGCTGATTATTATTATATAATGGTTTATTATGATAAAAATTGAATATTTTATTTTGATTATTTAAATCTAATATTGAGAAACCAGATAAATCTCTATTAAATACAAAATAATCATTATTATCAGTATATTTTATTATTTTATACATACGAGAATCATCGCTTTTATAATGATAAATTAATTCATCTTTTTTATATAAGGTTCTGTCATATCCTATAATATCCTTATTATGAATAAAACCAGTATATTTTTTATGAATTACATAATAATCATCATTTAATATAGTTTTCTTTTCTTTTTTGAAATATTTATCTTCAAACAAAATACCATATTTAAGCCAATGGTTTTTATAAGATTCTGTATAGTATAAATTTTCTAATATCATATTATAATTATATTAATAATAATTGTATTTGTCAAATTAATTTATTATTTTTAAATATTTGCTTTCATTATGTATTCTGTCAAGTGCTGTAACGTAATATATATATGTATTTTTTGAGTTTACAGTTTTATCTTTATAAACTACTTTAGAATTAGTATTAAAATTTGTTCTTCTAATTTTATCTATCAATTCTATGCCGCTTTCACCTATAGTTTCTCTGTATATAACATAATATGATGATACAGAAGGCAATACATGTCCGTATTTATCGGTTTTGTATTCATTAGGGTCTGTAAATGATATTTCTATACCTCCGAAAACCTTTTTTATAGAAGGATTTTCTAATTTTATAGGAGCTTCACTCATGTTTTTCATTGTATTCATAGTAGGTACTATTGCTTTGAATATATAATTATTTTCTTTTATATATTTTAATGCTAAGTTTCCAAAATCTCCGCTGTCTCTGTCTTTTTTATACATACTATGCATAGTAAAAAAAGATGAGCCTTTTATAGATCCTCTTCCTATTTTTCTTATATAATCTATTTGTTCAGACATAAGTTCTATATTCTGCCAAGGTTCAGTATTAGTTTCCCTTCCCATTTTATATAAGGCATGCCCTATATATAAATCAGCAGTATTTATTCCTCTTGCTTTTTTATATTCATTAACCCACCAATCAGCTATAACATCAAAAGGAGCTGTTTTATGATAAGAACTCCAGTATATCTGCGGTATTACAGCATCAACATACATTCTGTTTAATCCGTCCTTATCCGAAGCATTTTCTAATGAAGATGTCTTTTCTCCGTTAAGAAGCCATAATAAAACATCAGCATGCAAAGCATCAAAATTAGGATTAAATGATTGTGTAGCACTTCCATATTTGCTTCCTATGAATTCAGAAAGTTTTGTATTATTTCTCCAAACTCCAGCTGGAGATATAGTCCATTTTACATAAGGTTTTCTTGATTTTATTTCTTTGTATAAATCGCTTACGAGTCTGTTTATATTATCTCTTCTCCAAGCATAAAGCCCATTTACACCATAATCATCATAAGAGGTATTATTAATATCATATCCTCTTTTTGAACCATACTTTTCAGCACTTACTCTGTCAGGCCAATCCTTGTATGTTTTTCCTCCTGCTGAATTTTGATAAAAATAATCATCAAAATGTATGCCGTCAACATCATAATTCTCAACTACTTCAATAACAGAATCTATTATATATTTTGAACTTATAGGTTCACCTGGATCTAAATATAGTCTGTTATCATACCAATGTATAGGCTTAAGATTATTAGATACGTATGTATGAATGAAATTTTTTTTAGAAAACTGTTCTTCATAAGTTTTATTTTTATCATAAGTCAAGGACATTCTATACGGATTAAACCATGCATGAACTTCTAAATTTCTTTTATGAGCTTCATCTATTATAAACTCAAGCATATCGGTTTTGAATGGGTATTCATCTTTTTCATCGCTTGAATCAGTACCAAAAAAATATCTTGTTGTAGGATTAATTTTTGACGGGAATATTACCCCAGCATCTGGTTTTACCTGAACGAATACGGCATTAAAATTATTTTCATATAATATGTCTAAATGTTTTATGATAAGTTTTTTTTGCTCATTTTCGCTTCCGCCCTTTACAGGCCAATCTATATTAGCAACTGTAGAAAACCATGCTGCTCTGAACTCGCGGTACAATGGATTTAGAGTTCTATCTTCTTCCATATTTTTTATAAGAATTGTTCTTAATTTATCTGGTACTGTAATATTTACAGTTTGACATGATGATATTAAGAGTATTGCAAGGGATATTAATATAATGATTTTCTTCATATTTAATTCATTTTTTATTATTGATATATTTTTTAGATTATATATTTAATAGTGATAACAGTCAATATATAAGAGAAATTGATTTTGATAAAAATAAAAGGGACCTCTAAAAAGCCCCTTTATTAAATTCTAATATGTAAGTTAATACTAAAAGTATTATAGCATACTGTCTACCATAGCTTTAATGTTATCGATAGTAGCTTCTTCTTTAGTAACTTCTTTAACTTTAGCACCATCTTTATAAACAGCTATTGTAGGAAGACCTAATATTTTTTCACGAATAGCTAATCTTCTAGCTTTAGAAGTATTAAAAGAATAGAATGGTACTTTTCCTTCATATTCTTTAGATAATTCATGAACATGAGGCATTAATGCTTTACAAGGTTCGCAAGTATCGCCAAAATAGTCAACTAAACATAAATCCTTTGAATTAATAACTTTTTCATCAAAATTGTCTTTATTTAATTCTTCCATTATAAAACTCCAGAGATATATTTTTATAATATACATTATATAAAAAAAACATTCTTAGTCAAGTTAAAAATATATTATTTTAAAAAAAATCTACTTATTTAGTATGTAAATTTAAGTTATTTAATTGAAAGTTTATCTTGACAATTTCTAATATTATGAATATATTAATACAATGCTTAGCAATATTTTTATAGATATACAGAAGAATAAAAAAGAATGGCTGAAAAGCAAAAAGGGCAATGAGTTTGAAGACAGATTTGAGTCTTCTTTGAAACGCTATGGTTTTAATAGAAGAATATCAAGCGATAAAGAAATTAAGGATATACTTTTACCTCTAAAAAATGACGTTTTAGATAAAAGCTCTGATAAAATAATCGATAATATTTATGCCTTAAAAGATAAAAGTATGGAAAATTGCTTTATATGTCAGCCTTATGGCAGTCAGAATTTCCCAGATTTTTTAATATTTACATCTAAAAAAATCATTGCTATAGAGATAAAATACAGCAGCGGCAAATCATCTAATCCTATGTGGAATAGCAATTTACCAAAGGCTAATGCTATTTATATATTCGGCTCTTACGGCAGGGGAGATGTTACATTCTTTATTGGAGATGATGTTCTTCCTATGAATGAAAGAATTGAACTTATAGCATTCTTTGAAGAGATAAAAAAACTTGAAGATAATTTTAAAATGAAAATGAAAAAAGAAAGTAAGAATAATTTGTTTGCATATAAATTTGACAGAGGTTTTAATGTATATGTTAGGCGTGCTTATGAACAGAATAAAACTATAAATGATAATGCCAAAATAGATTATTTTCTTCATGAAGATAGAATAAAATGCGAAAATAATGTAATAGAGTTTTGTAATAGTTTATAATTTTGTAAGAGAAATATGATGCTTAAAGAGTATACAAAAGAAAGTTTTGATTATCTTAAAAATACGGATATAGAAAAAAGAAAAAGGCTAGGGCAGTACTTTACGCCTAAAAGTATAAGAGATTTGCTTTTATCAAAACTTGTATCTTTATCACAAAAAAAAGACAATGTAAAAATATTAGATCCAGCATGCGGAAGCGGGGAGTTTCTTCTATCATGCAGAGAATATTTTGATAATACTCATCTTTATGGTTTTGAGATAGATCAAAGTTTAGTTTCTATTTCAAAAAAGTTAATAAATAATGCTGATATAAAATGCATAGATACTTTGAAAATAGATACAGAAAAATCTATTAAATATGATTATATTATAGGAAATCCTCCTTACTTTGAGTTTAAACCAGATAAAGAAACAAAGAAAAAATATTCTGATATAATAAGCGGAAGGCTCAATATATTTTCTATATTTATAAAACTAGGTTTAGAGCTTTTAGAAGATGGGGGATATTTAGCATATGTTGTACCTCCTTCTATGAATAACGGGGCTTTTTTCAGTAAACTAAGATATTATATAATTAATAACAGCAGCGTTGAATATTTGCATATTGTGGAAGGAGCTGATAATTTTTATATGGCAAATCAAAAGGTTATGCTTTTAATACTTAAAAAAACTAATAATCATAAAAATAAAAAATATATATTCTCAAAAAATGGTATTACAATATTTACAGAGGATAAAACTTTTTTAAACAATGCCTACAAAAATACTGTCAGCTTAAAAGATATAGGATATGCGGTAAAAACTGGAAGTATTGCTTGGAATAAATATAAAGAAAATCTCACAGAAGATAAAAATAATGCTATACCTTTGATATATTCATCTAATATAGTTAATGGAAAAATAGTTATACCAAATAAGAGAAAACTTCAGTATATAAAAAATATTTCTAAAGATTTGATAATAAAAAATAATGTTATAGCAGTCAATAGAATAACAGGCTCTCATAAAAATATTAATATAAAATCAGCAATAGTTAAAGAAAAAGAGTTTGTATGTGAGAATCATGTTAATGTTATATATCCTTTGGAAAATTATAATAAAATCTATACATTAGAATATATTTACAATGCATTAAATGATGAAACTAATATAAAAGTATTAAGCTATATAACAGGTAATACTCAGGTATCAAAAACAGAATTGGAAAGGCTTCTTCCTATAAAGATTATGAATATTTAAATTATTAAAAAATACTTTGTATGGCAGCCATACATATTGCATTTAGGTATTACTTATAATTTTAAAAAGTTGGCAATATATATGGATCTTAAACAAAAATCAAAGAGCTTTATACTTGATATTATATTTTTTTATAGTAAAATATGGTTAAGTTTTTTAACAGATGTCGATATTTTAACGAATAGTATAAAAATATTTGGAGATAACAATGAAAAAATTCATTTCTATTGCATTGGCATTGATTTTTTCTCTGCCATTATTCTCTCAAAATAATATAACATTTCCAGAATATATAGAGGATTTGCAAGATAAAGCTCCTAAAAGATCTATAGAATGGTTTAAGAAAAATGGTTATTCTTATGAATACGGAGTTAATAGATATGTTTTTGATTTTTATAGAGGAGTAAGCAGATATTTGTCATTTGTGAAGTTTAAGGCTGCAAGAACAGAAGTTAATAGAGCAGCAAGTGATTTCAGACAGGCTTTAGAACTTCCTAATGATCCTGTTTATTCTTATAATGACAGAGCATTTTTGTATATAGGAGGCATACTTACTATTTTACCTGGTGATAAAGAACTTCCTGCAAGAATATTCAAATATTATGCTGATAACTGTAAAACATCAAATCCTAATTATGCTACAGCAATATATTGGACTATGTATTTAAGCTATATCACTCCTATGGTTTACAGCAGCTATTATGAAACATTAAATATACTTTCAAGAAATCCAGAAAACACAATATACGATTATTTTACAGGCGATAATAAAAGCATTTCTGAGATGATGAAGAATTTAAAATCTCCTGAAAACATGACGCAAAGAGTTTATGAGTGGACTACTTCAAATATGGACGTATATACTCTTATTAAAAACTCTATTCCTATACTTCCAGAAGAAGAAGGATTATCCGCATTTACATCAGAGAAATTTGCTGTTTTTGAAAGATATGCTCCTACTAAGGAAATTGAAGATATAGAAAAAGAAATAGAAGAAAAAAATGAAGAAGATTTGGTACCAAATAGGGTAGCACCTGAAGAAAAGAAAGAGTTAGATGAACTTCAGGATATAGCTAAAAAGGAAAAAACACCAGAAAATGCTTCAAACAGAAGAATACCAGCTATAGAAGAAGAAATACTTGATGAAATAGTAATAGAAGACCCAGAAGTTATACCTAGTGAAGATGAAGAAAAAATATTATATCCATTAACTATTCTAATAGATAAAAATCCTAATAACGGAAATATAGGAGTGGATATAGAAGACTATTCATTTAATACAGATATTTCTACTAATTTTATTATAGAGGTTTCAGAAGGTACATATGATGCTTATATATCTTTTGGAGATAAATTGTATACTAATAGTGTAAAAGTAGAAAAAGACAAATATAATTTATTTTCTATAATAATAGAAGATCATTATACTAATGAAAATTCCAATATTTCAGAAGAAAACAAAGAGAATGCTGAAGAAACTTTAACAAATAGTAATGAAGCTAGTGAAACATTGGAAAAAGAAAATGTAAAAGAGAATACAGAAGATGTTTCTTTAACTGTGGGAAAAGAAAATACACCTGCTAATAAATATGACGGCAATGCAGAAAATACTAGAAATATAATAAGAGAAGTATTATCAAGACCTGCAAAAGTTGCAACAGATTGGTTTAACACTAACCCTTATAATGAATATATGGGAATATCTGTAGAAGAATACACTTACTACAGAGGTGTTGCTTATTACTCAAGATTTTTAAATGAGGGCAGAAGATCAGCAGAGTTTGCAGCTCAGGCAAAATCTGACTTAACATTTGCATACAATAAAAAAGATAATTCTAATCTTTTAATGAGAACAAGACTTTATTTGGGTGCTGTTAATTTATTTGCATATAATGATTTATACGAAGCTGATAAAATGTTTGCTGAAGTAGGTTCTTCTCTAACTGAAGATCATAGATATTATCCAACAGTTCTTTATTGGAGAGCTAGAATAGGTGTCATTGATGAAACTCAGAGAAATAATTTTATAAATATACTTGCTTCAAAACCTAAAGATACTCAAATACTTGATTATTCTTCTACTATGTTTAAAGATTTATCCGCTATGCCTTCTTATGAAGATAAAATAACAGGTATAAGAGCAGTAAAAAATTCAAAACCTTTATATGAACCTCCTAAAAATATTTCCAAAGCTGGAAGCAGTAAAACACAGGAGATTTTAAATTAAATAATAAATTAAAATACTAGGATAAGCTGAGATGTTAGATATAAAAAAACCAAGAGGAACTAATGACTTTTTCTATGATTCTTCCAAAAGATTGGAGTTTATAGAAAATAAGATAAAAGATATAGTAAAACTTTACGGATACGGAAGAATAAGAACTCCTTTATTTGAATATACAGACCTTTTTACAAGAGGAATAGGAGAGGGTACTGATATTGTAGGAAAGGAGATGTTCACCTTTGAAGATAGGGGAGGACGTTCTCTCACTTTAAGACCTGAAGGTACAGCGTCTGTTGCAAGAGCTTATGTAGAAAACTCTATGCAAAATGAGTTTGCTATAAATAAATTATTTTATTTAGGTACTATGTACAGAGCTGAACGTCCGCAGAAAGGAAGATACAGAGAGTTTAATCAATTCGGTGTTGAATGTATAGGCGGAACTTCTCCTTTAATAGATGCTGAGATAATTCTTCTTAATATAAATGTGTTAAAAGAGTTTGGAATTGACAATGTAAATCTTTTAATAAATACTGTAGGCTGTTCTAAATGTAAGGGTGCTTATAATAATGCTCTTAAAGAAGCTATAGGAAGCAGAAAAGATGAGCTTTGCGAAACATGCCAAAAAAGATATGAAGGAAATATTTTAAGAATATTAGACTGCAAAAATGAGAAATGCAAAGAAACTATAAAAGATATACCAAAATTTTATGATTATGTATGCGATGAGTGTAAAGAGCATTTTGATAAATTATGTGATGAACTTACAAGAATAGGGCAGAACTTTACTGTTGATCATATGCTTGTACGAGGACTTGATTATTATACAAAAACTGCTTTTGAAGTGCAGACTAATGCATTAGGCTCTCAAAGTGCTATACTTGGCGGCGGAAGATATGATAATTTGATTGGTCTTTTTAATAATGGAAAAGATATTCCTGCTGTAGGAAGTGCTATGGGTATCGAGAGGCTTTTGCTTGTGCTTGAAAGTCAGAATAATATTATCACTGATAGGCTTGATGTTTTCATTGTTGCTTTTAAAGAAACTGAAAATCAGGTTTTGAAAGTTATGCAGACATTAAGAGCTAATAATGTAAGCTGTGATTATGATTTTGCATGCAAATCTGTAAAAAGTCAGTTTAAATCTGCAAATAAAAGAAATGCAAAATACGCTTTAGTTCTTGGAGAAGATGAGCTAAAAAGAGGAATGTGTAAATTGAAAAATATGGACACTGGAGAAGAGAAAGAAGTATCATTAAATAATATACATTCTAATATAAAATGATATTAAAAACTTATTACATAAAGATTAATCATCTGTTTTAATCTAAAAAATAATAATTTATACAGAGAATAGTTATGAAAAAATTACTTATTATATTAATAATATTAGCTGCCATAGTATCAGCTTCATCTGCGGCATTTATACAATACATGATTAGTCCAGTAGGCGGTGATGAAGAGAAAGTATATTTTGAAATAAAGCAGGGAGAAGGTGCTTCTACAATAGCTAAAAAATTAGAACTTCAAGGGCTTATAAGAAACTCAAAAATATTTGTTGCTTTCGCTAAATATCTAAAATATGACAGAAAACTTTTAAGCGGATATTATCAGGTAGACAGAAGTATGAGTATGATAGATATTATGAAGCATCTTAACAGCGGTAAGCAGGCTATGGTAAGACTTACTATTGCTGAAGGAAAGAATATTTATGAGATAGGTACTTATCTTGAGGCTCAAGGCTTTACTACAAAAAAAGAGTTTTTGGAAGTATGCCATGATAAAGAAATATTACAAAAATACAATATTCCTTCTGATAGTGTTGAAGGTTATATATTTCCTTCTACATACTATATAGTTAAAGGCAATCCTACAAAAGTATTGGTTACATATATGATAGATTCTTTATTTAAACAGTTTCCAGATTTAGAAGATAGAGCCAAAAAAATAGGACGCAGTGTTCATGAAGTGCTCACTATGGCTTCTATAGTAGAAAAGGAAATGGGTCCTTTAGATGATCCTAAACTTATATCCTCAGTATACTACAACAGATTGAATATTGATAAAAGATTAGAAGCAGATCCTACTACAATATATGCTATGACTTTGGTAAAAGGTGATTATATAGAAAAACCTAATCTTAAATATGCAGACCTTCGTATGGAGCATTCTTATAATACGTATAAAAATACCGGACTTCCTCCGGGACCTATATGTTCTGCTGGTGCTAAGGCTATAGAGGCTGCTTTAAATCCTGCTGATACTGATTATATATTCTTTGTTGCTGACGGTACTGGAAAACATGCTTTTTCTGTTACTTATGAAGAGCATGTTGAAAATATTAACAGATATATTTTTAAGAGATAAGTTTATGGTTATAATAAAAGATAGTATTAATTTAGAAGAGATAAAAAATATGCTAGGTAATTTTTTTCCAGAAATGGTTAAAGGTGTTGTTGGTATAGAAAAAAATATTTAGCATTAGACGCTGAGCTTCATAGTGATTTAGAGGCTTTATTAATAGAAAATGGATCTTCTCAAAGGGATTTATGGGGAATTAATATATATCCGGAATTAGAAGATTTTATAGACTTTTATTCTTTTATAAATATACGTATTAATAATAGAACAAGATATATTGAAGATGAGAATATTAGAAATGATATAATAAATATTGTTAATAATATTGTAAAAAGATAGAGTGATGTTATGGGATATGTACACAAAGATTTAGCTAACGGCAGATGGAAAACTTTTACCTTGGCACAGCAGATGGGCAATATTGGAAGCGAAGTATACAGAGCAATACGTTTTAAGAATAAAAATAATATAGAGTATTCTAAAAATGCAGCTTACAGAGCATTAGAATTAATTGATTTAACTATAGAAGCACAATATAAAAAGCATAGTATTAAAGAGTTTACAAGACTTAGAGAGGTTATATGTGATTATCTTCTTGGAGATAATGAATTTCATACAGATGAAAGTATCATGAAATATTTTGACAGCTTTGCTTATATGGCTAATAAAAATAAATAATAATTATTTTCCTCTGCATACTCTGTTGGATACTTCATCAAAACCTTCTTCTATAGTAAGCCCCCAATCAGTTTTTATTTTATACCATTCACGTACATATTCGCATTGATATTCTTCATTAGGAGGCAGCCATTCAACAGGTGATTTATCTCCCTTGGAACGGTTCGCTCCTTTTGATACTGCTATTAAATGATTTTTATTTTTCATATAATTATAATATTCGTTCTTCTTTTCTTTGCTCCAGTTACTAGCTCCGCTTTCATAAGCATTTTTTAAAGGTACTAAATGATCTATATCCAAATCTTTGGCATTAGTAAAATATTTGCCTGTAAACTTATCGTACCATTTTCCTGATATAACTCTGTTATTTGATATAACTGGCTTTATTAGTGATTCTCTTGCAAGTACTTCATGTCTGGTATTAAGTCCGTCTTTATCTTCATCAATCCAATCTCCCCAATCATCTCTATTATATCTTGTTACGGTTTGTTTTTGAGTTTTTTCTGAATCTTTATATATATTATTATAATAGTAGTAGATAGATGCGATTATAATAATGAGTATTATTAATATTGGTGATGATTTTTTCTTTCTTCTTGCCATATATTTTCCTAATTAAAATGATTTAAAACACTATAACTGTTTTTATTTAATTTTAATTATATTATATATAAAAAAAAGAATAAGTCAATATTTTATTATAATACTATAAGGTCTGTGGGAGTATTGTTCATAGAAACGCCTCCTTCTTTTGTAACTATTATCATATTTTCTATTCTAACCCCGCCCAAATTAGGAACATATATACCTGGTTCAATAGTAACAATAGAGCCTCCTTCAAGTATATGGTCCACAAGAGGAGAAAGTCTAGGAGATTCATGTATCTCAAGACCTACACTATGACCAAGTCCATGTCCGAAATATTGTCCGTATCCGCTTTTTTTTATAATTTCTCTTGCTGTATTATCAACTTCTTTTCCTAATACTCCAGAATGTACAGATTCTATTGCTTTAAGATGAGCTGTTCTTACTATGTTATATATTTTACTCATCTCTTCAAAATGCTCACCTTTGCCGAAGAAAAATGTTCTGGTAATGTCGCTTTTGTATCCGTCTTTTGACAGACCAAAATCCATAAGTATATTATCGCCTAATTTTAACTTTCTATCTGAAGGCACACCATGAGGAAGAGAAGTTCTATCTCCGAAAAGCAAAATAGTATCAAATGCAGTTTTATCTCCGCCTTCCTTACGCATTTGATATTCAAGTTCAGCTGCAAGTTCATTTTCTGTAACACCTTCTTTTACAAAAGCAAGCATTTTAGTCATGGCTTTTTCAGCTCTGTTGAGATTATCTTTTATTATTTTAATTTCAGCTTTTTCTTTTACTTGTCTTATAATATCAACATCTATTTTGCTTATTCCTATTTTTATAGAACTATTAACCATCGCAGAAACTATAGCTTCATATTCAGCAAGATAAAGTCCGCTTTTAGCAGCATATACTTCTTTTATATTATTTTCTTTACAGAACTCTGCCAAAGCATCGGCATATGTAGCGGCTACAAGTATAACAGTAGTTTTATGTGTAACTTTTGTAGCATGTTCAGAGTATCTTGAGTCTACAAATAAATATTTTTTTCCGCCGCTAATGAGAAGCCAGCCTGCAGTGCCTTTAAATCCTGTTAGATAAAATATATTTTCATTTTTGGTTATGAGCAAATTTTCTTTTGTTAGTTTTAATAATCTGTTTAACCTAGAATCATAATCAAATTTTTTGTTTTCACCGCTTTCATTTAAAGTCAATTTACACATTTTCAAACTCCGTTTATATTAATCATTTCTTTTTTGTATAGATAGCAAATGAGCCAAAGCTAATATATAACTATTATCTCCGAAACCCGTAATCACTCCTAATGCTATATCAGATAAATAACTTTTAGCCCTATAACTTTCAGCAGCATAAATGTTTCTCATACTAACTTCTATAAATGGAATATTTGTTGCAAGGAATGCATCTCTTATAGCTATAGAAGTATTGGCATAAGCTCCTGCATTTATGATGATGTAGTCTATACTTTCATCATAAGCTCTATGTATTCTGTCTATTATAGCACCTTCATGGTTTGACTGAAAAAATGATACTTTAGCACTTCCCAATGCCGCTTCTTTAATTTTTTTTTCAATATCGCCTAGTGTTGTATTTCCGAAAATTTTAGTTTGTGCTGCACCAAGCATATTTGTATTAGGACCATTGATAACTAATATATTCATATAAGCCTTTTTATAAAGAATTTTGATTTGTATTAATAATATACCTATTACAAAAAAAATCAAATATCATAATTGTGTTATGTTAATTTGCAAAACATAATTGTTATAGTTTTTGATCATGATATTAATTTATTTAAGTTTGTCTATTTATTATGCATAAAAAAGTTATATACCTAAACGACTATAATTTATCAATTTTGAGTTATTGATAAATGTAATTATAAGTTATAAATAGTATGAAGTATTATTAGTTGTTAATAACATAAGTTTTATAAGTTTTAAATGTAAAATAAATAATTTATTTTTTATAAATAATATGTAATCAGCCGCATACCCTCACCACAGGCGGACTTCGTCTCGGGTACTTCCTCACTTCGTTCGGTCGCGTTGACATTTGATAAGAATAAACAATACCGTGCGTCCCGAACGAAGATGAGGGAGGGCTCGCTGTTGACAAACTTAAGAATTTTTAGTATATACTGGAACGATTTCATTTTGTCAACTGATGTACATTATATAGAATTATCAACTTTTTTACCGCACAAAAAAGTTGCAAAAAACGC
>NZ_CASEGO010000068.1 GCF_949287625.1 uncultured Brachyspira sp.
CTTGTAACTGTATTTCTATTATGACTACTGAACCGTTTTGAGTAATACATTTTACATCTACTATTGTCTCCTTTAAATTTTTATTTTTCTTCAAATTAAATGGAGTTAAAATTTCTACTGAACGGAAAGTTTTCATATTAGCATTAAGCATTATAGAATTGATAAAGTCCAAAAGTATAGACTCACTGTTTCCCTTATCAGTAAAAAGGTAGCGTATAAAATAATCATTCAAAGGATTGAAATATTTGATTTTTTTAATATTTGATTTTTTTTCCATAAATATATTATACTAAAATAAACACAAATTGTCAAAATTTGAAAAACTGCAAATAATAAAGTGCATACATAAATAATGCATACACTTTTTATTGAAACTATTAAAAATTATTGTATGTTCAAAATCTTAAGCATTTCAGTTTCTATTGATTTAATATCTCCTTTTGCTTCCTGAATAGTTTTTATCTCTGACCTTCTTTGTTCTAGTAACTCTTCCTGACCTTGTTTATCTAAAGTAGCCTTTTTAGCAAAATATGCATCGCTTATAAGTTTATCAGCCATTCTCAAAGTTCTGTCTGACACTATTGCTTTATCGGATGCATTTTCTGCCTTATACATATCAAAACTTGCATCAGTTTTTAAAGCTCCTTCAGGTACTCCGTCAAGTATACTTCCTTTCCATTCCAATTTAGGCTGATAACTATATGTAATATAATCAAAAACTTCTGCATTCTTTATTTCATTGTTATCAATGAATATATCAAGTGCTTTATTATAACTTGTATCTAATAAAAATATTTTATTCTTACCATCTTCAGTATATATTTTTTGAATACAGTTTAAATCTTGAAAACCTTTGTTATTAATAAGCTGTCCTATTTCTGAATCAAAATCTACTTCCAAATTCTCTTTCAAAAGTAAAGTAAAATTCACTGTACCGCCTCTTCCTCCGCCATAATCATAATCCCCTGAAAGCATTAATTCTTCTTTGCCGTCATTATTAATATCGCATAAAAAGAAAGACGGAAAATATATACGCCAACCCATTGTTTCATCTATATACTCCAAATATTTTTCTTCATCAAATTTACCGAAACTTATAAATTTAGAGCCTTTAGTATAATCTTTCAAATCATTTGTAGAAATTGAATTAATTTCAGCAGATTCTACTTTATCTATATCTCCAAGTCTGAAATTATAAGTTTTTATCTCTTCAAATGAAGCATATATATGATCATTCATAAACTCAGGATTATAATAATGCATATTTGCTTTTGATTCAATTAAAAATGTATTTTTCTTAAACTCAAGAAAACTAAGTCCATTCCATCCATCATAATACTCCATAAAATCAATTCCGTAATAATTTCTAAAATACTCAGCATCATCAAAATATAATTTATCATCGCTGAGTCTGTTTGTAACATAAGTTTTTAAATATTTATTTATTATATTTGTATTGACTATTTCTGGTACTACCATTACTGAAGCTACATGAGCTGTACCTTCCAATTCAATTGAACTTAAAGAATAATTATTTTCATTAAATAAATCTATATATCCAGTATTTTTTGTAATATATCTAGCGAAACCATTATTATAAGCATCAGCAGCTAATTTTTCTGCTCTTAAAGAATCAGGGGCTTCTATTATATAATCAACTAGTTTCATTTTATTGCTATAAGCATTATCATCATCATACTTTGATATCATCATAGATATATTAGTACCGCCTGCTTTTTTCCATTCTGTTAAATACTTTTTTTCTTCTTCAAAATAATAAAGCGAATCGCAAGCAAAATGAGATAAAAACAAAGCTAAATAAACATCAGCATCTTTTTTATTTAATTTTAATAATTCTTCTCTTGCCTTTTTTAATGCTAAATTTTGATCAACATATAAATATTCATCAGCATAATAATCTGTCAAATCTTCATTATATCTATCCCAACTTGAGAATGTTTCACTAAATGGATCATAATTAACATTTGATATAAACTCTATAGAATATTTTTTTCTTTCATCATCATTTGCAAATTTTCTATTAAGAAAATCAAAATTTCTTTTTGCATATTCATTATTTTCTCTTATATTTTTAAGTTCTTCATCAAATTTAGCTTTATCTACTCTAATACCTTTATAAACATATTTCATATCAAAGAATTCTTTTTTAGCTTCTTCTTTTTGATTATTCGATGAAGCAGTTTTTTGTTCATTAGTATTTTGTGATGTTTGATTTGCTTCTTTATTACTGCCTTCGCATGAAATAACTGTCATTATTAAAGTAAATATTGTAATGATAGAAAGAAGTTTTTTCATATTAAACCGTCCATAAGTATTTTTATGTATCATAAATTAAAATGATTGAAATTGCAATCAAAAAATATTTTTAACAAAAAAAGTGCATACATATATAATGCAGGCACTTTTTATTGTAACTTTTATATTTATTATAGATTTTCTATTTCTTGTATACTTAATCCTGTTATTTTACTTATAATATTAATATCTATATTTTCTTTTTTCATATTTTTAGCTGTTAATATTTGATTTTCTTTAATACCTTCTTTAATACCTTCTTCTTTTCCTTTTTTAATTCCTTCTTCAATTCCTAATCTTCTTTCTTCATCAAGCATTATTTGATTACCATATAAATAAGCCTCTTTTTTTTCATATTCCATCATCATTAATTTACTTTTGACAAAATTATTATATTTTTTCTGTACTTCTTCCATTATAGGTTTTTCTTTTACTATTTCAGACATAGATGCCTCCAAATTTTTACTTGTAAACATTTTTAACCAACAGTTTAAATCTTTAGCCAATATATTTTTCTTAAACTTTTTTAATTCTATTATATGTATTTGTAAATGATCAGTTAGCAACTTTTTATTATTCATCTCATAAAGCATATAGCAGGAATGTATATTTTTATTTTTATCCAAATTAAAATTAAGTAAATTAATACTTATTACTGGTGTAAGCTCATCATATCTTTCACCATGTTTTAATAACTTACTATAATTAGCTGCCCAATAATATAAGATACGTTCTGGGAATCTTGAATTACCTTGTAACTGTATTTCTATTATGACTACTTGAACCGTTTTGAGTAATACATTTTACATCTACTATTGTCTCCTTTAAATTTTTATTTTTCTTCAAATTAAGGCGACTGCCCGCCTTCGGCGATGGAGTTAAAATTTCTACTGAACGGAAAATCTTCATATTAGCATTAAGCATTATAGAATTGATAAAGTCCAAAAGTATAGACTCACTGCTTCCCTTATCAGTAAAAAGGTAGCGTATAAAATAATCATTCAAAGGATTGAAATATTTGATTTTTTTAATATTTGATTTTTTTTCCATAAAATATATTATACTAAAATAAACATAAATTGTCAAAATTTGAAAAACTGCAAATAATAAAGTGCATACATATAAGGCATACACTTTTTTATTATTTATTAATAACTAAGATAATGTTCTAAATCGCTTGGATTAGTCATGTGATGAAGCGCTGATGTATCATCTCTAGCTGAAGCAATATCAATGGCTGTTTTTCCTTCTTTGTTTTTAATATTATAATCAGCACCCATATTTACAAGAACTCCAACAATACCATAATTATAACTTGCAGCTGCAATCATTAATGGAGTATTTTCTTCTTTATTCTTTTTATTTATATCAGCACCATTTTTTATCATATAATAACAAAGATCCGCTCCGCCGCCGTACTTCTTGGCATTTACTAAATATGTTAAAGGAGTATCGCCTGTTGCTGAACATACAGCATTTAAATCAGGCTTCAAATCAATAATATTTTTAGCTAAACCAATATTATAATAATCTATTGCTTTCATTAAAGGAGTATATCCGTATCCATCTTCTAAATTTATATCAGCACCTTTTTCTACTAAAAATTTCACCATTTCTTTATCATTTCTAGCAGCAGCTAAATTAAGAGGTGTAATATTATCATATTGTTTATTTAAATCAGTATCATCTTTTATAAGTTTTTCTAATGCTTTCATATCTCCTTTTGATACAGCATTCATTAATTCATCATATCCGTCTATATTGTTAGAATCTTCGCTTGATAATAATTTTTCCATTTCATAATATTTTTGCTTCTTTGCTAATTCTATAGCTTCTTCTCTAGTTGTATTAGTATTAAGATTAAAAACATCATTATCTATTAATAATTTAGCTATATCATAATTACCATAATCTATTGCATTATATATATAATCATCACTTGAGTTTAAATTTGCTCCTTCATCAATTAAAAGCTTAGCTATTTCTATATTGCCATTTTGAGCTGCTACTTTCATAGGAGAGTTAATCCAAAATCCATCTGCAAATATTTGAGCATTTACATCTTGTCCTATAGATAATAAATATTTAACCATTTCTATATTATTTTCTTCTATGGCATCAGGAATTAAGCTTGATTCCAAATCAATATCTCCGCTTTGTAGAAGTATTTTAAGCATATCAAGATTATTATTGTTTCTAATAGCGATATCTGTTAAATAATAAGGATATTCATAACCATAATTTCTGCCTGCATCAAGTCCTTTATCAATTAAGATTTTACTCATTTCAACATTATTATTTTCAACAGCATAATAAAGCATATCAATACCATCTTCTGTTTCCATATCGCTTGCTCTGGCATTAACATCAGCACCTTCTTTTATAAGCTCTTTTGCCAAATCATTGTATCCGAATTGTACTGCCAAAAACAAAGGAGTAGAATCTTTATATATGTAATTATTGTAGTTATCACCAAAATTTGTCATTTCAGTAATTTTTCCTTCTAGTCCTTCCTCTGCTAATAATTTTGATATTTCGTATATTGGTGCTTTATATTTATGTTCATTAAGTATTTCATCTATTTTACTATATCCTGTAGGTATAGGATCTAACTCTGTGCCTTGAATATATTCATTAGTATATTTAGTTTTATTAATATCTATATCTGTATTATGATTTTCATTTGTAGTTGTTGGATTGATATATACTTGTTCATTTGTTTGAGTTTGATTAGTTTGAGTATTTTCTGTTTGTCCTGTTTTTTTATTACCGCCTCCGCAGGAAATTATAGTAATCATTAAAATAAATGCTGCAATTATAGAAATAAAATTTTTCATAGTAAACCGTCCGTATGTATTTTGATTTTTGTATCATAAATTAAAATAATTGAAATTGCAATATATTAATAAAAAAGTGCATACATATAATGCATACACTTTTTATTATAGCTTTTATATTATAATTTTTTATTTATTTTTATTATAATTTTTCTATTTCTTGTATACTCAATCCTGTTATTTTACTTATAATATTAACATCTATATTTTCTTTTTTCATATT
This sequence comes from uncultured Brachyspira sp., assembly GCF_949287625.1. Lineage (GTDB taxonomy): Bacteria > Spirochaetota > Brachyspiria > Brachyspirales > Brachyspiraceae > Brachyspira. Next base: position 5,377 of record NZ_CASEGO010000068.1, read on the forward strand.
TTTAGCCGTTAATATTTGATTTTCTTTAATACCTTCTTTAATACCTTCTTTAATACCTTCTTTAATACCTTCTTTAATACCTTCTTCTTTAGCCTTCTTTATATCCAACTCCATACTCTTATTAAAGAAATATGTATCTACTTCTCGTTTTTTATACTTATCCATTACTGGACTATCATTAACAAATGTACGGCATTTTTTTTCTACTTCTTCGAATATAGTATTTTCTTTCATTAAAATAGACATCTCTTCCCCCTTAAAAAATTTTATCCAAGAAATAAATTCTTTATGTATGTTGTCTAAACTTTCTATTGCAGAAATATTTTTTAAATTGAATTTAGGAAGCTCAAGGAAATGCAATTGACAATGATCCGTTAAAATTTTATTATTATTTAATTCTTTTAAAATATAACAGCTATGCACTTTATCTTCATCTGTAAGTATGAAATTTGTAATATTGATACTTACAGTAGGTTTTAATTCATCATAAAAAGAACCTCTATTTAAACTAGAACTATAATTATAAGCCCAATAATACAAAGCTCTTTTTATAAAATCTTCATTTCCTCTTGATTGTATCTCTATTAAAACGGTTATACCTGTTTCTGTAGTTGCTTTTATATCTACAATACTTTCTTTTTCATCATAGTTCTCTGCTATGTTAAACGGGTTTAATATTTCTATTTTCTTAAAAGTTTCAAAGTCCAAATCTTTAAATACGGCATTAATGAAATTTAAAGCTATATGTTCATTACCTGTATGTGAAAATAAATATCGTATAAAATAATCATTGATTCTATTTAAATTATCAATTGTAACAGGTTCGTTTAATATTTGTTTTAATCTATCCAAATCTTTCATAGTATTATTATACAAAAATAATTATAAAAGTAAAGTTTATTAAATTTTTATATTTTTAACAATAAAAAAGTTCATACATGTAATGCATGCACTTTTTATAAACGCTATAACTATTTTGTTAGTAATTTTATTACCTCTTCATTTTCTCCGTATTCTCTGGCATGATACAATGCATCTCTATTACCTTTTTTTATGCTTTTATCAGCACCAGCATATAAAAGCATTTTTGTCATTTCTAAATCACCTCTATGACAAGCCCACATTAATGCTGTCATGCCGCCCATATTTTGAACATTAACATCTGCATTATTTTTTATAAGTAATTTTACAAAATTAATTTTACCATTAAGGGCAGCCTCTATCAATGCAGTATCTCCATTGTAATTTTTATAATTTACATCTGCACCGTTATAAATTAGCTTCTGTAAAAATATCTCATTAGTAGAATTTCTTGAAGCATTTATTAAAGGAGCATTATCACTAAGTAAAGTTGCCTCATTAAGATTAGCTGCATTCAAACTTTTATCCAAAGAATCAGAACCATTTTGAAGTAAAATATCTGCTATATCATCATGTCCAAACATATAAGCATAAATCAAAGCATTAACATTATTTCTATTTCTTTTATTTACAAGAGCTTTATTTTCAATTAATATTTTTACCGTTTCTTTATAACCTTTCATAGCAGCATACATTAAAGGTGTTTCTTCATTTCCTCTATCTCCACTATAAGCTATATTAACATCAGCTTTATTTTTTATTAAGAGTTTTACCATTTCAATATTTTCTTTTCTATCATATTCTAAAGCAGAAAATAATGCAGTTATTCCTCTAAAGCCTTGATAATCAATATCAGCACCATAACTTAAAAGTAGTTTAACCATTTCCATATTGTTATTATCAACTGCAATCATTAATACACTACTCTTAATATCTACCACAGCATTAATATCTGCTTTGTATTTCAAAAGAAGTTCAGCCATTTCTATATTATTATTTATAACGGCATCTGATAATAATGTAAAATGCTCATCATAATAATTATTTATATCAACATCATATTTTTCAAGAATATTTTCAACTTCTTTAATATTTCATTCATATACATAATCTCTTAATTGCTCAGAAACTTTGCTTTTATTAACAATTTGAGCGTTTAAGCACATACTAAATAAAAACATAGTTAATAATATAATAAATTTTTTTATATATCCCCCATACGTATTATAGTTTTGTATAATAAATTAAAATGATTAAAATAGCAATATATTAAAAAGAAAGTACATACACTTAAATATTTTACTAAATATATTTTATTTTTATAAGAGATACTGGAACGATTTCATTTTGTCAACTGATGTACATTATATAAAATTATCAACTTTTTTGCCGCACACGCCATACTTAACAGTACTTCCTTCAGTCGCAGGCGGGCTTCGCCAAAGTTTTTGCCAAAGGCATGCAGAGAGAAAAACTCAATTACTAGAACTTTATATTTTAAAGATATGTATTAAATATATGATAATACCTGAAATTTGGGCTACACCTTGCCACAGGCACGCAGAGCGAGGTGGACTTCGTCAAATGCAGTCTTTTCCGCAGAGCGAGGCGTACAGCGTCACAAAAGAACTGGGTCAGCACGACTGGCAAAGCCGCCACAAACAATAAATTTGAAAAACTAACTTTTGACAAAATATAGTTGTTTAGGTATATATTCTTATTAGAAAACATAATAAGAAATGTTTTCATTTTTTATAACAATTTAATAAAGAAATATACATTTCGTTAATATTTTTTAAATTAATGAATTACAATGATGATAATTTAATACTATGTTAAAAACTCATAAAACAAATATTTATTACTTATTTTCTTTGCTATTATTTACTTGCTGATTTTTACCCTGCTCTGTTATTATGTTATTTAGATGATCAAGCATACTTCCTATAAAATCCAACTTATTTTCTTCAAATTTTTTTAGCTTTTCAGAAATAGCAAATATTTTTTCTTCTGAGTTTTTTAAATTATAGGATCTCATATTAAGTAATGTGTCTGGAGATGTTTCTAATGCCTTACATATTTTATTTAAATTTTTTATAGATATATTTCTGTTTCCCACTTCCACACCTTGCAGATACTTTCCAGAAAGCGAAGATTTTTCGGCAAGCTCATCTATAGTCATCTTTTTATTTTTTCTTAATTCTCTTATATTTTGACCTAAATTTTTTAATACAGCTTCGTTATCTATCATAAAAAACTCCCATTTTTTATAGTAATTACTGGTGTTAATTATGATATATAATAATTTTAATTAAAAAAACAATTTATAAAATGACTATTTGGGAAAAAAGTAATTTTTATCTTCTTATAGCGGGATATAATATATTTATTTAAATACAAAAAGGGACTGCCTTTTCATAAAAGCAGCCCCTTAAACAAAATCAGTTTTTTATGCGTAAACATTTAAATTCTGACCAATACCAGGTCTTACTGGAGCAGAAACCGTCTGAGGCTGAACACTGCTCATTATTTTGTCAACTGCCTGAGCCTGCATGTCAGAAGTTTTTCTTATCATGCTTAAAGATATATCTTGTTTAAGCATAGCTGTTGAATAAGAATTATAAGCTGAAATATCCATAATGTCCTCCATTTATAATATAGTGTATAAAACTTATTTATATAATAATTGTAAACCAATAAAAAATTTAATCAAGAAAATTTTATAAAAAATAGAAAAATAAAAATTAACGGAATGTATTATGATAATAAGTCATTTAAATAATTAATTGTATGACCAACTGCATTTTTTTATAATGCAATTGGTCATGAACAATAATTAAGCATATACATCTAAACTCTTTCCAATGTTGTTATTAATAGCTACAGATGCTCCTTGAGGAATTACCATACTTGCAACTTTTTCAGCAGATTGAGCAGAACCATAAGCTGAAGAGTTGTAAACATTTAATCCTGCAGAAGTCATATGTCTAGTCAATGGAAACATTTCAGATGAATAAATAGAATAAACTCCCATTTATAACCTCCAGAGACTTATTATTTATACATAATTAAGTATCGGAATATATGGATTATTTATTAAAATTAATACAATTTTTACAATAAAAAAACGTAAAAAATATTAAAAAATTATTTTGTGATATAAAGTATTTTATTAAAGCCGCTTCTTTCTATTAATAATATTATTACATAGAATAAGAAGAATTTTATTTATTTTTTGTGTTTTTTTGTGTAAAAATATTGACTTCTTTTTATATTATACGTATACTAGGTATGTAAATACAAATAATAACGGAGTTTTAAGATGAAAAAAATATTAATAGTAGGCGGTGTTGCAGGAGGTGCTTCTGCTGCTGCAAGACTTAGAAGATTAAATGAAGAGGATAAAATTATAATGTTTGAAAAAGGTCCTCATGTATCTTTTTCTAACTGTTCGCTTCCATATCATATAGGAGGATTGATTCCAAATGAAGAAACTTTGCTTTTAATGAATCCTGAGAAATTTTTAAAACAATTTAATGTAGATGCCAGAATAAACAGCGAAGTTATAGCAATAGATAGAGAGAAAAAAGAAGTTACTGTTGTATCTGAGGGAAAGGAATATAAAGAAAGCTATGACAAACTTATACTTTCTATGGGAGCAAAACCAATAGTACCTCCTTTTAAAGGAATGGATAAAGTTAATGTATTTACTGTAAGAAATGTTGTTGATATAAGTAAAATACATAATTTTCTTAATGGAAAACCTAATGCTAAAGTTACTGTTATAGGCGGAGGATTTATCGGTATAGAGATGGCTGAAAACTTAAAAAAAGTAGGATATAATGTAACAATAGTAGAAGCATTACCTCAAATAATGAAGCCTTTTGACTATGATATGGTTCAGATTCTTCATAGAGAATTAATTGATAATGGCATTGATTTGATTGTTAATGATAAAGTAGATAGTTTTGATACCAATACAGTTATTTTGGGTTCTGGTAAAAAAATAGAGGCTGATGCTGTTATTCTTGCTATAGGAGTTGCTCCAGAAACTGATATAGCAGTTAAAGCTGGAATAGAATTAGGAAAAACAAAAGCAATTAAAGTTGATGCAAATTATCGTACTAATGACAAAGATATTTATGCTGTAGGCGATGCTATAGAAGTTTACAGTCCTTTATTTAATGATTATTTCAAATTGGCTTTAGCAGGACCTGCTCAGAAACAGGCAAGAGCCGTTGCTGATCATATTAATGGAAGAACTGTTGATAACAGAGGATTTATAGGCTCATCTGTTATAAAAGTATTTGGATATAACGGAGCTTCTACTGGACTTTCTGAAGGTTTAATAAAAGCTATGAATTTAAATATAGATTATGATACAGTTGAAATTATACCTTTTGACGGCGTATCAATAATGCCTTCTGCAAGACTTCTTCATTTCAAACTCATATATGAAGTTCCTACTGGAAAAGTTTTAGGTGCTCAGGCTATAGGTAAGGGAAATGTTGATAAGAGAATAGATGTTATAGCTACTTTAATAAAATTCGGCGGTACTATAGATGATTTAAAAGATTTAGAATTATGCTATGCTCCTTCATTCGGTACTGCTAAAGATGCTGTAAACTTTGCAGGATATGTAGCTTCAAATCTAAGAAACGGAGATTTCAAACAAGTTCATTTCAGTCAAGTAAGAGAATTAGTAGAAAAAGATGCTTATTTCCTAGATGTAAGACCTCCTGAAGATTTTGCTGCAGGACACTTGGAAAAAGCAGTTAATATACCTCTCGGAGCTTTAAGAAGCAGATACAATGAAGTTCCTAAAGACAGACCAGTATATATTACATGCAAAACTGGATTAACCAGCTATACTGCATGCAAAATATTAAAAAACATAGGTTTTGATAATGTTATTAATGTTTCAGGCGGATTTGTAGGTTTATCTCAATATGAATACTATAATGACAAAGTTACTGGAAGAAAACCTATTTTAACAGGTTATTTTAAATAATTGTAAAATATGTGATAAAGATAGCTATTTTGTAAAAAAAATGGCTATTTTTATTCATAATAAATAACATTTTACATTTTTATTTCAAAAAATATTTTGTAAAAATCTATTTTTTTTATATAATATAAACTATAATAGAAATATAATAATAAGAAGATTTTTATAAGGATGTAAATTATGGTAATAGAAAATGGATTAAATATAGTATCGCCTTCGGAGGCTGGTGAAATTATTAAAAATACTGAAAACGTAGTTATACTTGATGTAAGAACAGAAATGGAGCATAACTATGAGGGTATGATTGAAGATTCCGTTTCTATGGATTTCCTTAAACCTAGAGTATTTAAAAGAGAAATATCCAAACTAGATAAAAATACCCCTTATCTGCTTTATTGTTCTATAGGAAAATTAAGCATGAAAGCGGCTGAATATATGAAAGAAGAGGGTTTTAATAACCTTTATGTCTTGGAAGGCGGATTAAAGGCTTGGAATAAACATTTCGGAGACAGCAATAAAGTATCTAAATTTGACAGAGAAGAAGCTGTAGAAAGAAGAAAAAGACTTATAATAAGATTAAACAGAATAGAAGGACAAATTAAAGGAATGAAAAAAATGCTTGCTAAGGGTGAATACTGCGGAGATATACTTAATCAGTCTCTTGCTGTTAAAGCTGCTATGGGAAGTGTTAATCAGGAAATTATGGAAGTATTTTTAAACACATGTATGATTTCTCCGAAAGAAAAAGAAGATTTCTTCAGATATATGAGAAAACTTATAAAATAATAATTATTATTGTTGTATTTTATAATGGCTTTTAATATTATCTACTAAAAGCCATTTTTTTTAATCTATTTTCCCCATTCATCGGGATTTTTATTCCATTCTAATGCTTTCTCTAGTTCATCTTCTGTTATATAATTTTCATCTTTAGCTATTTCCATAAGAGATGTAAAGTTAGAGAGTGATGAGAATTTTATTCCAGCTTCTTCAAAGTTTTTATATGCTTTTTCAAACTCATAAGAAAATATTGATATAATCTCAAGACCAATAGCACCTTCATTTTTAGCAGCTTCAAATGCTTTTATAGAACTTCCGCCTGTTGAAATCAAATCTTCTATTAATATTAATTTTTTTCCATCGCATTCAGCACCCTCTATCTGCTTGCCTCTTCCATGTTCTTTTTTCTCTGCTCTTATATAGCATAACGGTTTATTAAGCTCATAAGCTATAAAAGAAGCCCAAGGTATTCCAGCAGTAGCCGTACCAGCTATAACATCAAAATCTTTATCTTTTAATATACTCACAAAAGCATCAACTATAACCTGTCTGTATTTTGGAAAACCTATAACATATCTATTATCGCAGTATATAGGACTTTTTATTCCAGACACAAAAGTAAATGGTTCTTTCACATTAAGTTTAACAGCTTTAGTTTCAAGTAAAGCCCCAGCTATTAATCTTGCCTTTAATTTTTTATTATGTTCTATTCCTTCTGCAATTTCTTCTACAACCATTTTACATGCTTTTACTCTGTCCTCACTTCTTGTAATAGGTCTTCCTACAACCAAATAATCGCATCCATTTTCTATAGCTTCTTTCGGAGTCATTATTCTCTCCTGATCATCAGCACTAGCCCATTTAGGTCTAACACCCGGGCATACTGTTCTGAAGTTTTCTCCGCATTCTTTTTTTATTATACTAGCCTCTTTAGGAGAGCATACCACTCCGTCAAGTCCAGCTTCTTTTCCTAATTTTGCCCAATTAACTGCTAAATCTGTTAATGGTAAGTTGGAACTGAACATATTTTTAACATCATTTTCAGAAAGACTTGTAAGTATTGTTACCCCTATTATAAGATTATCTTTATTTAATTTTTTTATCTCCTCAACAGTTCTTTCCATCATCTTTTTTCCGCCGCTTGTATGAACATTAAACATAAATATATTTTGTTTAGCTGCAAAAAGAGAAGCCATAGCGGTAGTATTAGGTATATCATGAAATTTTAGATCAAGAAATACCTTTTTATTTTTACTTGCCAAATACTCTATTATTTCTCCTTTAGTATATAAGAAAAGCTCAAGACCAACCTTATAAAATACTGCCTCATCTCCAAGCTCATCTATAAGTTTAGTTGCCTCTCCCATAGAGTTAAAGTCTAATGCTATAATTAATCTCTCTTTTGGATCGTCAGTTAATTTTATCATAAAATTTATCCTTTATAATTTATCTATTATATATCAAAATATTATTAAATTTTATAAGTGTGCCGCCCCTATTAAGTCTTTTATATTATTTATACTATTTTCTTTAAGATAATTATCTATTCCATTAATAACCTCTATAGGAAGTGTAGGATTTGAAAATATGCCAGCCCCTATAGAAACTAAAGAAGCCCCAGCCATTATAAACTCCAAAGCATCATTATAATTAGTAATTCCTCCCATACCGACAATAGGAATTTTCACAGCTTTATATACCTGATAAACCATTCTTACAGCTATAGGACGTATACATGAACCTGACAAACCTCCGAATATATTGCCAAGTAAAGGCTTTCTAGTTTTTGTATCTATCTTCATAGCCAAAAATGTATTAACTAAAGATACACTGTCAGCACCTGCATATTCAGCACTTTTTGCTATACTTGCTATATCAGTTACATTCGGAGAAAGTTTTACTATTAAAGGTTTTTTACTAAGCACTTTTTTAACAGCCTTTGTAATGGCTTCAGCACTCTCGCAGCTTGCACCAAAAGCCATACCTCCATTTTTTACATTCGGACATGATATATTAAGCTCTACAAAATCAACTCTTTCTATTTCATTAGCTATTTCAGCTACTTTAATATATTCATCAGTATCAGCACCATTTATATTTAATATTATAGGAGAAGTATATTTAATATTTTTTACTATATTGTTTTTAAAATATTCTATACCAGGATTTTCAAGCCCTATACAGTTTATCATTCCAGAAGGAGTTTCTGCTATGCGTGTGCCTTTATTGCCTTCTTTTTTATTTAAAGTTATTCCTTTTAAGTTAACAGCACCAAGCTCATTAATATCAAAATAATTACTGTACTCCTCTCCAAAACCAAAACAGCCTGAAGATGTTATAACATTATTTTTTAATTCTTTACCCAAAAAATTTATATTCAATCTGCTCATAATAATATCCGTTATTTAAATATTTAATAATTTAGAATCAAATACTGGTCCGTCATGACAAACTTTTTTTAATGTATATCCGCTTTCTGAATTATTATCTTTTATTTCTATATTGCATCCCAAACATGCATTAACTCCGCATGCCATTCTCTCTTCAAGCGAAGCATAACAAAGTATATTATTCTCATTGGCTATATTTACTATCCCCTTCATCATAACAGTAGGTCCGCAGGTATATATAATATCAAAACTTTTTTGTTTTAATAATTCTTTTGTTTTATCTACTGTATTGCATTTATCTCCTACAGATCCGTCATCTGTTGTAATATATAAGTTAATGCTGCTTGTATCAAATCTTTTTATTATTTTTATGGCAGTTTCATTAGCTCCGCCCATTATTAAAGTTATAGAATTATTGTTCTCTAATAATTTTTCTATCAAAAGTTTGAAAGGTGCTATTCCCATTCCGCCAGCAGCAAGAAGTATATTTTTATTTTTAAAAGATATATCAAATCCATTACCTAAAGGACCTTGAATATTAAGAATATCATCTTTTTTCAATTGTGATAAATATTTTGTGCCTTCACCCTTTACTTGATAATAAAACTCTAATATATCATTATCAATATAATGTAGACTTATAGGACGTCTTAAGAAGGTATTACTTTTAAGCATGAAAAACTGCCCTGCTTTTGAATATTTATAACTTCCTTTTGACTTTACTTTAATAATATATTTATCATCTGATATTTGTATATTGTCTATTACAACTGAGTCTTCTAAAAACATTTTATATAAGCCTTTGATTATTAATATTAAATTATAAAAAAAGAATACTTCTTCTCAATAAAGAGAATGCAGTATTCTAAAAAAATATATGTACAAAATTTGATATAAAAAATATAATATGTTCCATAAAGATTTAATATATCATATATTAGTAAAAATTCAAGCACAGCATAAAAATAATTTTGTTTAAGAGCCATAGATATTATTTTTAGTTTCAAAAAGCAGGTATTACTTATAATTTAAATTACAACAAATAAAAAATGAATACCTATGAAACAATATAATACAAATCATAAATAAAGATAGTATTAATGATTAATAAATCTAAAAATAAAAGAGGTCAGGATCTAAAATTTAATATTAGTATTCGAACTTATTATTATAAGAAGAAATTCTAAAAAACAGGTTATATATAAAATAAGAGCAGGAATCCAAAAAATCGTCCTAATAAGATTAAAAGAAAAAATTATTAATAAAGTAATTGAAATACTTAAGAAATATAAAATGGCAAACTAAAAATCAAGAAACTTATTTAAATTATGATACTCCTATGTTATACTTTAAAAAATTAAGGAATACTTAAATGCAATATTTTCGGATCTTATGCAAATTTTAATTTATATATCAATTTATTACATTATTATCAATTATCAAATAATCCGTCTCCGAATTTTAATCCCAACTGAACTCCAAAATCAAATGAAGCTAGATTCCTGCTGTCTACCATAACTAACTCAGCACCTCGTAAATCTATACCGAAATCTGTACCAACATAAGCTCCAAGTAAAAGAGCAACATCTTCATGAACATAAAAAGAATAGTCAAAAGTAAGTTTAACATAAGTCATAACAGCATTTTTCATAACTGTATTCATTTTTGAAGCATTATAATATCCGTAAGTTCTTGTAGCTGTATTATCTTTGGATATTTCTGTAGAGTGAGTAAGATATAATGGAAGTTTTACCCCTACACCCAAACCAAATGCAAACTTATCGTAATGAAATTTAGGAAGTATTCCTATAGATAGATTTTCAAAAGTATAATATTCTTTTACTTTAACATTTACATTATTTTCATCATAGGAACTTGATAGTCCGAAAGAATCATGAGCATATCCCAAATCAAGAAGTAAACTTATACCCTTGTCTCCATCTGTTATCAAATATCCAGCCTGCAAATTTACACCAGCATCAAATCCTACTATTCCGCTGCTTTTTCTATAATTGTTAATATAATCTTCCGTAGCCTGAGATGTATTAAAACTAACATTATAAAAACTAAAACTAGCTCCTATTGGCACCATAATATTAAACTGCCATCCGCTGTCAGCAAATGATAATTTAGCAAATACCAACATAATAGATAAAATAATGAGTGTAATTTTTTTCATAGAGATACTCCTTAATAAATATTATACTAAATCTATTTTTTTAGCTTCATGCCACAATTTATCCAAATTATAATACTCTCTGCCCTCTTCTGTAAAAATATGCACTACCAAAAAACCATAATCGCTTAAATACCAAACAGCTTCAGGATCATTATCATTTTCAGCATAAGGCAAAACACCTTCTTCTTTTAATTCCTTATAAACGGCATCAGAACCAGCTTTCATTTGAGGAGATGAAGATGCTGTTGCCAATATAAAATAGTCTGAAAGAGTTGTTACTCCGTCTAAATCAAGAATTGTAATGTTTTCTAGTTTTTTATCATCTAAAGCCTTAGCTGCCTTTAAAGTTAATTCCTTAGCTTTTTCTCTGTCTATAAATTTCTTCTTTTTAGGCTTTGATTTGTTAGAATTTAATTCATTATTATTTTCGTTATTAATATTGTTATTGTGTAATTTCATAGTAATCATTCCCCAAAATTAATACTGCATTATTTAATACTCTTCTGTCAGTTTTGGCATATACTCGGCTTACCCTACCCTCATTTGCCACCATAAATGCCTTTTCTATCTGACCGTCTCTTATAAGTACAACACTTTCATTTAGGTTGGTAGTGAAATTGCCGTACTCTCCTGCTGCAAATCCTCTATAACGCATTCTTATATTTATTCTGTCGGCAAGACCTGCAACTGTAGTAGCATTAAGTACCGTTAAACTCACATCCTCATTAGTTAACTCGCTTTTCTGAGTTTTTAGCTCTACATATAATGTTAAATCGTCCATCTGTTTGATAAAAGCACTTCCTTCAAATATAGGAGTTAATACCCCGTTATCATCTAGTCTTGCATCTATATTTTCTATAACTAATGTTCTTTCATTGCTGTTTGCAAGTATATCCAAAAATGCCTTCATATCTGGAGGTCTTAAATTACTTTTTACCTTTGAAGCTACAGCATTTCTCATATCTTTAGAATGAAGAATATTTCTAAGCTGAGGACTTTGTATAAATCCTATCATAGAATTAATTATCACATCTTCTAATCTGTAAAGCGTTTCTATATCGCTGTATCCGTTCATTTGAAGATAATGCAGATATGATATTACTTTGCTGCTTGTAAAAAGCCATTCACCTATACCAAATGAAAGCTCGTATCCTTTCTCCTCGTCTTTAAACTCTATAGGCTCTTCAACATACATTTTCACACCGCCTATCAGGTCTATAATATCAGAAATTTGATTATTATCAATAGCAATTCTGTAACTTATTTTTTTATCTACAGAAGTTTCTATAGCCCTAAAAACGGCATTTTCTCCGCCGTTTTTATATAAATCCTCTAAAGCTACAGGGGGCGAATCCTTGCTGTTTTCCCATAAAGCTATATTACGAGGAAGCCCTATCATACCTATTCTATTATGAAGACTTGATATAATACCTACATATGCCCCGTAAATTTCTCTGTCATCATCTATAAATAATACCGCAAAATATAAAGGCTCATCATTCTTTTTTGCAGTATTTAATTTACTAAAGAAAAAGTAATAAAATATAAAACCAAATACAAATACAATAATAATAGCCGAAAAAAGTACAAGCATAGTAGCTTTTTTATTTGCCTGACTTATAGTTCTAAGAGCTTTATCATCATTAATATTATTTTTTTTATGCACAGTCATCAATATATAATATATTATGTTAATTAAGTTGTCAAATATATTTGTATACTAATTTAAATACTATACTTGTTTCAAAACTAAATTTATTAATATTTATAAATTTTTATTTAATATTTTTAAATTATAGTTGGGGCTTTGCCCAAAACCCCAGTTCTTTTATGACGTCTATCCGCCTGTGGCGTGGTATAAAAGAACCATACGCTGTACGCCTGTGGCGAAAGAACTGCATTTTGTAGCTTAAATACATAATTTATACAACATGTAAAACATTAAATTAAACAATAATTAATATTATTTAATTTAACATAAAATAATAAACTTGTAAAATTGTTTTTACATCAAGATTTTTTATGTTAACTATATTGAAATTGTTATACTTTATACTATAATAATAAAATACTTAAAGAGGAAATCTAAGTATTATGAAAATTTTTAGGAAAATATTTTTTATTTTTGGAATACTTTTATCATTAATATCTATAAATGCATTAATGTTATATCGTGAGCCAAAAAAAGATAAAGAAATAACAAAAGACTATTAAATATGTTTTTTTTTAAAAGTAAAATTGTATTAGCAATAATACTAATCTATAGTATTAATATTTACTCTGTTACACTAACAATACTGCCTTTTACTTCAGAAAATGAAGAGTGGATAAATGAGTATAAAGTAGATGATGGCATACCTAGAGTTTTGCAGGACTCTCTTATAAATACAAAAATGTTTAATGTTACAGATTATGATTTATTAGTATCATATTTTAGTTCATATGATATAGTGCTTTCATATAAATCACTAGTAACTAATCTTCAAATAGCTTCAGATTTTATTAAAGAAACATTTAATTCAGATTACATTATAACTGGTGAAATATTAGACTTTAATTTGAAAAAAGGCGGAAAAGACGTAGCAAATGTAAAGTTTAAAGTAAATTTACTAGATATAAACTCATTAAAAACTATAAAATCATTCACTAATACAGGAACATATACTCTTCCAAACAATAGTCAGGTATATTCTGCCGAAGATGCCTTATTTAGTGAAACAGCATTAGGAAGAGCTTCAGCTATTGCTCTTAATAAAACTGCATTAAGTATATCCGATTTTTTGGGAAATCCTGCGTTAACAGGTACTATAACAAGAGTAGAAGATAATAAGATATACATAAATTTAGGTACCAAAAATAATATAAAAAAAGGCGATGAATTTAATATATACAAAATAGAAAAAATACTTGAAATGCCGAATTCAAATCAAATAAATATTATAACTAACATAAGCAACAGCCCTAAAATTTTCACACAGACAAATCAGAAAAATGAAGGCTACAAATCTGTAAGAACAAATGAAAAAGGAGATGTTTGGTATACTAGTGAAATGCTATATAAATATAGATATTATAAAAATGTTGAAAATTTTATAGCATCTGCAAAAGTTGTAGAAACTTATGATAATTTTGCTATATTAGAAAGTGAATATTATGATAAAATAAAACCTATGATGATAGTGAAAATAAAGGATTAGGAGCAGAAGTATTATGATAACTAAGCAAAATGTAGTTTATAATGAAATTGATAAAGAAGATTATTACATTTATATAGATCAAAAAACAAATAAAGGTATATTTACTCCATACTATAAAGGAAGTTGGAATAGTTTTTTATATGATTTTAAATTAGATATTTGCAGAATATTTCATAAAAATGCAAGATCATACTCTATTATAGATCTGTCATTAGATGGTACAAAAATAATGACAATATCTGTTACAAACGGAGATTCTAAAAATAATGTATTTAAAATAATAGAAATAGGTACAAATAAAGTATTATTAGAAATAACTGAATGGTATGTATATGAAGCATATTTTACTGCAAATGAAAGATATATCTTTATGAGAATTAAAGATGGAAATATTATGAAAGTATTTGTATATGATATACAAAATAAAAAAATTATGCATTCTCTAAAAGAACATATTTTTATTAAAAACGGATGCTTTGATGAAAAAAGAATTATATTTTCATATCCTTCAATATCAGAAAACAGAGTAATATGTCATTTGAACTTTAATTCTTTAACTGAAACAAAAGAATCTATTGGATATGCTGAAATAAAAGTTTCTAAAATTTTTAATGCAGAAGGAAAAGATTTACTTCTAATGGATCATGATGAATCTATTTCACTTTACAGCAATAAAAAGATCATATGGAAAATACAATTTTTATCATTCCTTAATCATTACAGCGGCGGATTTTTCTACCTTAAAGAAGACAATAAAGTATATTTAGATACACCTGCAATAATACAGGAAAAATTATCAAACACTCAAATTGAAAGTATGGTACTTTATAGAATAGATTCATATTCAGGTAATATAGAAACTATTCAATTACCTGCTAAAATTAAATACAAAAAATTTACTCATATGTTTGATTATAAAATAATAGATACTTCTGGAAATATTTTTGATATAAGAGACAGAACTGCTTATAGTTTTCCTATAAAAGCACATAGATAAAAAATTATTTAAAAGGATAATTTATATATGATAAAAACTATAAAACAATATACTTTTTTAATTATTTTAATATTTATAAGCGTCATTTCATGTGATGAAGATAATGATACTAATTATACTAATGGATCCAATGATAATAAATATAGTGTATGTGACGGAACTAAAACTCTATCTGCAAAAGAATATCATGTACTAATAAATAAGGGTACAGAGCTTCCATTTACAGGAGAGTTATTAAATAATAAAGAAGACGGAATATATACATGCAAAATATGCGATACTCCTTTATTTCATTCTGAAGCAAAATTTAATTCCGGTACTGGCTGGCCTAGTTTTGATGATGCTATAATAGAAAATATAAAATTGGAAAAAGACGGAAACAGAGTTGAAGTGGTATGTGCAAATTGCGGAGGACATTTGGGGCATGTATTTTATAATGAGGGATTTACTGAAAAAGAAACAAGGTATTGCATAAATTCCGTTTCTCTTAATTTTATAAACAAATTCACAAATGAAAATTCTGCAAATAAATAAATCAAATAAAATTATAGGAGAATACGATGATAAAAAAAATTATAATAACAATCTTATCTTTATTATCAGTAATATCCTGTTCTCAAAAATTAAACAGCCAAAATATTAATAACAAGGACAATGATATGACTAAAACAGAAATACCAAACAATGTTAAATATGCATATTTTTCTTCAGGCTGCTTTTGGGGAACAGAATATTGGTTTGAAAAATCTAAAGGTGTTATTTCTGTTGTAAGCGGATATGCTGGGGGACATAAGGCTAATCCTACTTACAGAGAGGTATGCACTGGGCTTACAGGACATTTAGAAACAGTGAGAGTATGTTATGATCCTGAAAAAACAACTTATGAAGAGCTTGTAAAACTTTTCTTTGAAACTCATGACTTTACTCAAAAAAATGGTCAGGGTCCTGATATAGGTTCGCAGTATTTATCTGCTATATTCTATCAAAATGAAGAAGAAAAAGAAATTGCAGAGAAATATATTAAAATGCTTAGAGAAAGAAATTATGATGTGGCAACTACATTAAGAGAGTATAAAAATTTTTATGAAGCAGAAGACTATCATCAGGATTATTATGCTAAAAAAGGTTCTATGCCTTATTGCCATTTTTATACAAAACTATTTTAATTAAAAACTAAAAAATAAAAGGAAATAAAAACATGAAAATAGCTATAGGCGGAGATCATTCTTCTATAGAGTTAAAGAAAGAAATAATAAAATATTTAGAAGAATTAGGACATGAAGTAAAAGACTTTGGAACTTACACTTCTGAAAGTGTAGATTATCCCATATATGGAAAAAAAGTTGCTGATGAGGTAGTAAGCGGAAGATACGAAGGAGGCGTTTTAATATGCGGAACAGGCATTGGCATATCATTAGCAGCAAATAAAGTTAAAGGAATAAGGGCAGCAGTCTGCAGTGAACCTTATTCTGCTAAACTTTCCAAACAGCATAACAATTCTAATATAATAGCATTTGGAGCTAGAGTTGTAGGAGTTGATTTAGCTAAAATGATAGTAAAAGAATGGCTTGATGCTGAATATGAAGGCGGACGCCATGCTAGAAGAGTTGAGCTTCTCACAAAAATAGAAAATGGAGAAGAAATTTAATTTTTTATAAAATATATGTGTTAATTCTAATTTGAATATGTTTTTTTAGATAACAAATTTTTTGATTAGTAAATATAATAAAGTGTATGCGTAACAAGTATACACTTTTTAAATTTTGACAATTTATAATTATTTTAGTATAATATTTTTATGGGAAAAAATATAAATACCAAACAAATAAAATGCTTTAATCCTTTGAATGATTATTTTATACGCTATCTATTTACTGATAAAGGAAGCAGTGAGGCTATACTTTTAGATTTTATTAATTCTATAATGATTAATGCTAATATGAAAACTTTTCGTTCTTTAGAAATACTTACGCCATTTAATTTGAAGAGAAATAAAAATTTAAAA